>JAFTNE010000041.1 GCA_017452035.1 Clostridia bacterium | reverse complement strand
TTGCCGTTTCTTTGTACAGCCGGGCAAACGTATCTTTTAACTGGGCTGTTGCCACTTTTTTATTCGTGGTCTTATTTTCACAGGGTGTTTGCATATTGTTGTCCGTGCAAACATCACTACTTGCGGACTTTTTAGTTTTACGTCTTACAGGACGAGTAGTTGGAATAATTGCAATAGGATGTCCACCATCGTGGTAGACCTTGGCTTTTGGTATATCCATGGGCTCACTCCTTTGGAATTACTTCCGCATCCTTTTGTAATCTAACAAGCTCCAAAACCCTTGCAAGCAAAGTGACAGCCATAGCTTTTTCTTCACTTTCGCTCATTGAATCCAAACTGGGCTTGCCGACGTGAGTAATATGTAGTTGCTGTTCTTGGTCCATATGCGGTACCTCCTTTGTAATATATTCCAAAAAGCAATGCTGGTGCTGACAACACGCTTTGTTGACAAAAAATAGCGAAAGGTTCGACACCCTTCACTATACATACTAAATTTCACCCTAGATTTTAAGAAAAAAGTCTCAAAATATTTTTAATACATGTAATACTACACACAATTAGGCCCTTTCGACTCCCCAAAAGCAAAAAGCACCAGATATTTCTTCTGGTGCCTGTGTAATATTTAGTTTGCCGTTTATGCTAACTTTCCAACCACTTTTGCCATTGAGTGTTATCCAAGCCATAGTTGGTATCCGTTTGTAGCAGATAGTCAATTTTGCCCTGTATGTCTGTGGAGGTACAACCTGCAAGCAGTTGCTCCAACACGTTTTTGTCTTTGTGGACGTAGTTGAAGTACAAATCCAATACAGAGTTTAGGTATTCGTTTGGAGTTTCTATCTTTTTGTGCTCAACTACAATTTGTGTGTACAGTTGATGCATGCCGTGTACGCCCACGGAAATGGTTTTTGTAACAGTTTGTTGCTTTTCGTCACAAAGATAAATCTTAACAGGTTTATTGTAACCAATTTGCTCAAGGTAAGCCAGTATTGTTAGCAAGTTAATTTGGCAAAACATGTCTGTGCCAAAGTACAACCTAATGTTTTTGTCTGCAGTAATTTGCTCAACAAAGTCCATTGTAATGGTTTGGTAGTTTTCCCTTGTTTCGACATGTGTTTTGCAACGCTCGGCAATAAACTCTTCAGAGAATATGTCTTTTGTAGGATTGCCATCTACCATGGCTTCGTTAAAAGCAACAATTTTGCCAACCATTTTGTACTTGCGACGTTGGCTTAGCATCGCCATGCCCGAAACCACGTTGAGCACGTTTTGGATGGCCAACTTAAACTGTTGTTCTTTTGTGCGTAGTTTTTTGCGTGCTTTTTTATTGTAGTATCTATGCCCCAGCAACTCATCGTATTGCTGTGTTATCCACCACTTTTCTTCACTGGGGTAGTAGACTCCAGGAATAAACTTGTGCTCTTTCCAATTCCAACTGCGTATCCCGCCAGGATTATCTGCATCATACAGTTTTGCAAAGGTCAATCCTGTGACTTCGGGGCTATCTCCAATATATGAGTAGCAGTTTGCGCCTTGTTGCCCCTTTACCAATTTTGTTGGAGTAATTTGTATTTCTCCTTCTTTTTCCAGCTCACGCAATGTCTTTTGTATGGTTCTTTCCGACACAGCAAGCCATTTGGCAAAGAAACTAACTGGAACCATCTCGCCATCATTGGCTTTTATGAAGTTAAGAATAATTTCCTTTCTTTCGGCGGGTGTTGGCTTACGGATTTCTGGGTCGATGTTATCGTCCCAGCCATCGTACTTGAGCTTTCGCTTATCTACAAACTCAATATACCCATATTTGCCTGTGTGTCTTTTGTGTTTTGCCATTGCTTTAGTCCCATTTAGTAGATGTGTACATTTTACTACGAAAACGGTATTTAGTCAATATGGTTAACATGCAATATACAAGCCAAGATGTGAAATCCTGGCATTTTGTTTTAATATTCAATTCCTGTTACTTGTTTGTACTTTTCTCTTAGTAACATCCTATTGCGCCATACTGTAGCGTGGCATATATGTAGTGTTCTGCTTATTTCGCATACACCCATTCCGTTGATGTAGCAAGTTAAAACATCTTGAGTTCGTTTACGTAGTTTCATTTGAGAGATTATTAGCTCTACTTTATCGTAGCTTGCTTCGGTGGTATCTTCTTTGAAAGGATCGACTGCTTTACAACTATCTGTTCGGTAGTATGGTCTTGTGTTGCGGTATTCATTGAAGCTCTTGTAAAACCAATGTCCTACTTCACTGCAACAAGCATGTTTGATGCTTACTTTTGCATTGCGTCTATCTGTAACAATATCTCCAAGTTTTTGTCCAATATGTCCACACAAATACAAGCAAGCAATTTGAACGTAGTCGTAAGCGTTGGATACAACGTAGTTGGGATTATGTCGTGAGTAAAGGTCTTTAATTAGCGCTCTGTACAGGTTTAAGGCAATATCTCCTCGGTAGCTAACAAGTCGTTTAAGACTGCCTATTGCCAGTTTTTCGCCAATTTCCACTATGTTGTCCGTTGAGATAACAGTATCCATTGTTAGTGAGTTTTTGCTCCAGCCAAAGTTTCTTTGCATTTATCTATACCTCCGTGGTTTGTTTTTGCCTTTTCGGCAGAACAAAACGGATGCACAGAGAAATGTAGAATGTTTGGATACTTGGTTGCTTTTAGACGGAAGTCAAGGAACTAATGAAAAATATTTTTGTTTTAGGCAACAAAAAAGAGCCTCACTCCAATGGAGCGTTAGGCTCTAATGAGATATATGCCAAAAATGTTTTTCCCTTGACTTTTGCATTTGCCTGTGCCACCACAAACAGCCGAAAAGACAAAAACTTACGGAGTGGGAAGCGTAATGTTAAGAAACGAGTTATTGTGCAATGCTCACGACATTACAAAAGCAACCTTAAGCGGCTGCACAAAAGATGCATTACGGAAACCAAACATTTGAATAATGCCGACGAGCAAGAAAGGGGGCGATTTGCAAGCGGTTCAGCGCAAACGCCCCTTTGCTCGGCTTTCAAATTGGTC
>JAFTNE010000040.1 GCA_017452035.1 Clostridia bacterium | reverse complement strand
CTTTTTTGCCGTTTTGCTGGTGGTTGTGCTAACAAAGTTATTGGTGGTGTACCTAAAAGACGTCAAAAAGGTTGCGCCCAATCTTGTAAAGTGTCAAGTGGTGTTGGATGGCGAACACCACCTGCAAGCTTTGTATGACAGTGGCAACAGTGCCACTTGCCATTGCTTGCCCCTTTGCTTTGTCAGCAAAAAGTTTGCAGATATTTTCGCCAAAAGGTTACTGTGTGGACAAACCGTGCAGGTCAACATTTCCACCGTTGCTGGCAACTCAACGGTTGTTGCCACCAAAGGAAAGTTGGTGGTGGGGGATGTATCCCACGACGTGTACTTTGCCATTGCCAAAATGCCACAATTGTATGATGTAATTTTGGCAAATAGTATTTGTCTACAATAAAGCAAGTAGACGGCTTATTTTTTACTTATCATGTGCGCTATATTAGCAAAGATATACTGTACTTAAAACATCTACGAGTGCAAAATAGGCAACCTGCTTATTACAAAAGATTTCGTTACAACAAAAACACACCTTAACAAACACAAAACTACCCTAAAACACATTATTTGCGAGGTCATGTATGAAACTATTGTCACTGTTGAAACTACTTGTTCAAAAATTGTGCTTGTCACAAAATGCCGTAAACTACCTTTGTGGCAACGAGGCATTGCCCCAACCATTAACTGCCGAAGAAGAGGCCAACTACTTTGCCCAAATGAGCCAGGGCAGTGACTTTGCTCGCGATAAGCTTGTGGAGCACAACCTGCGTCTTGTTGTATTTTTGGCAAAAAAGTTCGAAAGCTCCGGCATTGACATGGAAGACCTAATTTCCGTTGGTACAATTGGGCTTATCAAGGCCATCAACAGTTTTAAGGCAGAAAAACAAATCAAGCTTGCCACCTACGCAAGCAGATGTATCGAAAACGAAATACTGATGTACCTACGTAAACTTTCCAAAGTAAAGCAGGAGGTTAGTCTTGACGAGCCTCTAAACGTTGATGGCGAAGGCAACGAGCTGTTGCTCGCTGACATTTTGGGTACTGATGCTGATGCTATCTACAATGACGTGGAAAATCAGGTGGAGCGCAAACTGCTCGCCGAAGGTCTTGCGCGTTTGTCTGCCAGGGAAAAACGCATCATCGAAATGCGCTTTGGTTTGGATGGTGGAGATGAGCGCACTCAAAAGGAGGTTGCCGACCTGTTGGGCATTTCTCAGTCGTACATATCTCGTTTGGAAAAGAAAATTATTTCGCGCCTAAAACGGGAAATTGCTAAATTGGTGTAGAAATCAACGAGCATGTTGTTTGCTTTGAGAGTGTTGTCTTAACCATTGCTATACAAAACAATTTGCTTAGTGTTGCACCTCTTTGTTTAAGTTGTGCTGTACACTGCGTGGTGGTAGCTAAAACAGTATCACTTTGTGTGTATCACTTTTTACAAAAACATTTGCAATATCTTGTGTAGGATGTTATAATGTAAAAAAACTTACAAAAGGTAAATGTTATGCGTAAATCTATTGCAATTGTTCTACTTGTCATTTTGGTATTTTGCGCTTGCGCGTTTGTTGGCTGTGACCAACTCAAAGGCAATGGTACTCGTTACGTGGAGTTTTATGCTGTAAACGATTTTCACGGAACAACAGACAAACTGGCCAAAACAGCTGGTTTTTTGAATGACAAAAAGGGTGGCAATACCATCATTTTGAGTTCGGGCGACATGTTCCAAGAGACGTTGGAGTCCAACTGGAACTACGGCACACTTGTCAATGCTTGCATGGAAAAAATGGGCATCGAGTGTATGGCAATTGGCAACCACGAGTTTGACTGGGGACTGGAAAAGCTACAAGCGTTAAAAGAGCAAACGTCCATCAAGTTTTTGGGTGCAAACATCTACCATTGGGACCGCAACAGTGGTTGGGGTACTTTTGCTGAGGAAATTGCCCATCCATACTACCTGCGCACGTTGGAAAATGGCTTGAAAGTTGGTGTGATTGGTGTTATTGGTAGCGACCAAATTACGTCAATTTCATCAAATCTCGTGCAAACAATTGGTTTCAAGTATCCAAGCGAAGTTGTGCCACAGCTTTCGGAAAAACTTCGCAACGAAGAAAAGTGTGACGTGGTAGTTGTAAGCATACACCATGGTGCAAACGACACCCTAAACGACAGTTATCTGGATATGACAGAGTATGCTGATGCAGTATTTTGTGCGCATACCCACCGTGAAGAAAATAGAGAAAAAAATGGTGTACCATTTATCCAAGGCGCATCCAATGGCAGATACGTTTCTAACGTGCGTCTCGAAGTGGACAGGGATGGAAATGTCAAATGCACCAATGCTCAAAACATTGCTTACAGCAATAGTTGGGTAGAGGATGCTGTTGTTGCAAATATGGTAAATGCATCAAATGATCAAATTGCTGCAATAGCCAACGAAGTGTTGGCTGACGTAAATGGCAGTTTCAACAAACAAGGCGAGTATGGTATCACGCGTTTGGCATGCAAAGCCATTGCCGAGTATGCACAAAAACAAGGATACGACATTGACATGGCCCTGATGAATCAGGCGCGCAGTAGTGTGTATGGTGGTCCAGTTACCTATACCGAACTTTTCCACGCACTGCCCTTTGATAACATTGTATACATTGCCGAAGTTAGTGGCAGGGATTTGCTCAACCAAGCAAACTATGGCAACTTTTGGCGTGTAACTAATGAGCCAATTACTTACAGTGGCACCTACACAATTGCTGTTATCGACTACGTTTTGTTCAATCAAGACAGTGCTCGTCAGTACAGATATTTTCCTTCGGCCTTTACAAATGGTCGCACTCCAATACCCCTTGTAACAAAGGAAAACCCACTTTTGAACTATCGCGATATCACAAAAGCGTACCTTTTGCAAGCCAAAACGGTAAATACAAGTGAGTTTAGCGACTCTAATGCCCATTGCAATGCAGACAAGCTGACCCAAAGTGTTACCTTTGCCGATGCGCAAGCAACAGCACAATTGTATGTTGGTGGTGTGCTGGCACAAGGTTTTGCTTGGTAATGTTCTCTTTGCCAAACAAAGCGATTTGGTTGGGGCAAAAGCTTTACATACAATACAATTTGGTACAAAGTAGAAAAGTCAGCAAATTTGCTGACTTTTTTAGCATTTATACGCCAAAATATTGTAGTATTGTACAACTTCCACAAAACAAAACAGTTGATTTTTTTATAACTTTAGTGTATAATACCACTACTGCACTAGGTGGGGAGCTAGCGGTGCCCTGTAACTCGCAATCCGCTACAGCGAGGCTGAAAGGTTACGGAAGGTTTTTGGTGTGGAAAGCAGGCCCTTACAAGGAGTGTTGATACCAAGGTCTTGTGCAATGTGACACTGCGAACCGTGTCAGGGTGGGAACACAGCAGCACTAAACAGATTGAGCGTGTGCCACGAGGTAGCTTTGGAGTAGCCACCTATAAGTATACCGTTTCGGTATCATCTGCCGACCGTAATCGTGCAGTCTTTGACATGTATGCGACAAGTAAACTGCTTGTCGCTTTTTGTTTACTTGACACTTTGGTATCATAGTGGTACAATGGGGTTATCAAACACAAGGAACAGTACAATGCTACAAGAAAAAATCGATCGTATCAACTTTTTGTCTAAAAAGTCCAAAACAACAGGCCTTACCGAAGAGGAAAAACTCGAACAACAAAAACTTCGCCAAGAGTACATTGCTGAGTGGCGTTTGGGCATGACACAAGTTTTGGACAACACCTACATCATGGACGACAAGGGCAACAAAAAGAAGTTGACTCCCAAAAATTAGTATTTTATAAAACATTGCAACTTGGTCTTGATTTGTCGAAAACATTATATAAAGGTATTGACAACAACATTTTAGTTGCATATAATTTAGTCAGTTATATTTTAAGGAGGGAACTACTATGAAAAATTTAAGTAAAATTATTGTAGTGCTTTTGTTGGCTGTAATAGTGTTGGCGTTTGTAGGTTGCACACCTTATGCAAAAGAAGCAGGTGTTTACGAGTGCTACGAGATCAAAGTAAATGGCATTGATGCTATGTCTCAATTTGAGTACTACCGTATTACCTTGAATGCAGATGGCACTTGCATTGTGGAGTCTAAGAATGCAGGTCAATCATCAGCTTATAAAGCAGAAGCAACCTTTTCCATTGAAGATGGTAAAATCAACATTGTAACAAGACAAGGTGCAGCATCTGTGACAGAAACATATGATTACATTGATGGCGAAATCATCATGGACGCAACTGTTCAAAATATAACAATGTACGCAAGATTTGCAAGAAAGACAGATCAATCTGCTAAATAACCATTTTTGATACAAAACAAAGGCTATGCCACAACGGCGTAGCTTTTTTTGTGGCAAATCAGTTGCATTTTTTGCGTATGTTTGCTAAAATAATTACATAAATGCGTTCGAAATAGGACAACGCTTTTGTAAAACGTGCACACAGAGAGTTTGCCACCTGCTGAAAGGCAAATTGCAACGCTACAAAAGATATCACCTACCAAGCAGACAAACTGAAAAACGCAGTAAGTTTGTACGTGGTGAGCTTACGTTACAAAGCTCGGGTATAACTCGCAATTTTTTGCGAACGTACTTGTTTGAAATGGTGCAAGCCACAATTGTATTTGTATGCAACGTGGGCGTGTTTTCAAACACGCCCATTTTTTATTTCAAAAATAATTCTCAAAGGAGATAACAAACTATGTCAAAGTACACAAAGGTTAGTAGCAGTCTTAACTTTGTCGAAAGAGAACAACAAGTGCTCGAGTTTTGGAAACAAAACAAAATCTTTGAGCAAACAATGGCCAAGGGCGAAGGTTCCTTTACCTTTTACGATGGCCCACCAACAGCCAACGGAAAACCACACATTGGTCACGTTTTGACACGTTCAATTAAGGATTTGATTCCACGTTTCCAAGTTATGAAGGGCAAAAACGTTCTTCGTAAAGCTGGTTGGGATACCCACGGCTTGCCCGTTGAGTTGGAAGTGGAAAAACTTCTTGGTATTGACGGCAAAAAGCAAATTGAGGCCTACGGTATCGAGCCATTTGTTGAACAATGCAAAAAGTCCGTTTGGAAGTATCTTGGCGAGTGGGAACAACTTTCCGACCGTGTTGCTTACTGGGCTGATATGGAAAACCCCTACGTGACCT
>JAFTNE010000039.1 GCA_017452035.1 Clostridia bacterium | reverse complement strand
GACGCTTACATTCCTACACCAGAACGTGCTACAGACAAAACTTTCTTGATGCCTGTAGAAGACGTATTCAAAATAACAGGTCGTGGTACAGTTGCTACTGTCCGTGTTGAACGTGGTTCCGTTAAACCTTCTGACCCTGTAGAAATCGTTGGTATCCGTGAAGAAATCAAAACATCCGTTGTTACAGGTGTTGAAATGTTCCGTAAACTTCTTGACGAAGCATTCGCAGGCGACAACGTTGGTCTTCTTCTTCGTGGTGTTGACCGTAAAGAAATCGAACGTGGTCAAGTTGTCGCTAAACCTAAGACAGTTACTCCTCACAAAGAATTCGAAGGTCAAGTATACGTTTTGACTAAGGAAGAAGGTGGCCGTCACAGCCCATTCTTCAAGGGTTACCGTCCTCAATTCTACTTCCGTACAACAGACGTTACAGGTTCCATTCAACTTGATGAAGGCGTAGAAATGGTTATGCCTGGTGACCACACTCACATCACAGTTGAGTTGATCACACCTATCGCTATGGAAGAAGGTCTTCGTTTCGCTATCCGTGAAGGTGGCCATACTGTTGGTTCCGGCGTTGTATCCAAGATTCTTGCTTAATTCGCCCCTCGCGTAGAAACTTAAACTCAAACAATCAAAGACACTTGCATTTTGCAAGTGTCTTTTGTTTTTTGTGTCTTGCTCAAAAGGTCTATTGTCTTTTTGACGGCAAAATACTGCGTAATCTCCTACATTCTGCTCAGTCACAGACTTTTCAAGTATGCTCCTTCGCACAATGTAGTTCTTCCTTGTATTTTGCTCATCAAAACATTGCCTCTCACTTTGGGAGAGGTGGATGCGTAGCAGACGGAGAGGGCAGGCCAAGCATCTCTTTTTCGCAAGACACTTTTTATTTACTCCGATTCGAATTTTGCAAATATTGCCTACTTTTTTGTCGTCAATGCTCAGATGCATCACAACAAATCGTAAACATTTACTTTTACCAAAGTACAAAATACTCTTGCGCAACACACGCGTTTGTGGTAATATAGTTGTATCATCCAAGGAGGTAACTACTATGGCAGACTACATTGAAGAAGCTGTTGATATGCAAGATGATGATTCCATCATTACTCTCACATCAGCAAGTGGCGAAGAAATTGACTTTGTGGAAATTGCAGGTATCGCATTGAGAGGTAATTTTTACGTAATTTTGCAACCTGTTGAACTTTTGGAAGGCATGGGCGAAGACGAAGCGCTTGTTTTCAAAGCTTACCAAGGTCGTGATGGCGAAGACCACTTCGACATTGAACTTGATGACGAAATCATCAACGAAGTATTTGAAGAATACTACCGTCTTTTGGACGAACAAGAGTAATATCAAGCAATAAAATGGGACGTTCAACTTTGAGCGTCCTTTTTTTGTTGCAGTTGAAGTGTTGTTTAACTAACGGTGTATATAATTATCGCAAAACAAAAATACTGCGTCAAACTTTGCGCAGTCGGTGGCATGCAAGGTTGACTTTTGCGCACAAATATGGTATGCTAAACATAGTAAGAGTTAAACATTGAAAAATGCATTTTTGGAAAAACTTAAGGAGTCTTTACTTTCGGTACTACCCGTTGTTGCGATAGTGCTAATTTTGTCATGCACTCCACTTGTTAATTTGACAGCGCACGAAATTGGCGCATTTTGTTTTTCGTCATTTATGCTTGTTTTGGGCATGGGATTGTTTAGCCTTGGTGCTGACGTTGCCATGAGTCCTATGGGGGAACAAATTGGTGCTGGTCTTACTCGTTCCAAAAGCAGATGGCTACTTATTG
The DNA here is from genome assembly GCA_017452035.1 of Clostridia bacterium. GTDB lineage: Bacteria > Bacillota > Clostridia > Christensenellales > CAG-314 > Fimimonas. The sequence goes on along the minus strand of JAFTNE010000039.1, from coordinate 1,903 downwards.
TTGTATGCTTTGCAATGGGCGTTTTGATTACCATTGCCGAGCCAGACCTGACTGTACTTGCTGAGCAAATCAAAAACAAGGTTGATCCAACTGCATTGCTTGTTACTGTTGGTGTAGGTGTGGGTTTGTTTTTGGTAATTGGTGTACTTAAAACAGCTTTCAAGGTATCGCTAAACTCCATTTTGATGGTGTGCTACATGCTTTTGTTTGCATTGGCAGCATTGCTTGTAGAAAGTGGTAATGGTGACTTTTTGACGCTTTCCTTTGACTCGGGTGGTGTAACCACGGGACCTATCACTGCACCATTTATCATGGCATTGGGCGCAGGTATTGCTGGTACACTGGGTAGCAAAAACCATCGTGACTCATCATTTGGTTTTGTTGCACTTTGCTCCATTGGTCCTATTTTGATGGTGGCATTTTTGGGACTTACATCCAGTGGCAACGTTTCCTACACACCCCCAGACTATGCAATCAGTGATAACATTGTAAGCGCATTTTTGCATACTACTTTGCATACCATCAAAGAAGTTGGTCTTTCTTTGGGACTAATTGTTGCATTTTTTACTGTTTTGCAAATCACTTGCTTAAAGTTACCTCGCGCAAAAATCGTGCGTATGGCTGTGGGTATTGTCTACACGTTTGTTGGATTGGTGTTCTTTTTGACAGCCGTAAACGTTGGATTTACCCCCATTGGATACAAAATTGGTAACCAACTGGCAGAAAACTCCACTGTGTTGGTAATTGCAGGACTTGTTCTTGGTGCAGTTACCGTTTTGGCAGAGCCAGCAGTACACGTTTTGAACAAGCAAGTAGAGGAAATTACCAACAAAGCTATCAACAAAAAGTCTATGCTCATTGCTTTGTCTGTTGGTGTTGGCATCTCATTGGGGCTTTCTATGCTACGTATTGTGTTGGATTTCTCCATTTTGTACTATCTTGTACCCGGCTATTTCATTTCGTTGGTGCTTTCGTTGTTTGTACCAAAGATGTACACAGCTATCGCGTTCGACTCGGGTGGAGTAGCATCCGGCCCGTTGACGTCCACCTTTATTTTGCCATTTGCCATTGGCGCATGTGTGATGACGCAGGGCGTAGATAAAATTTTGATGGATGCCTTTGGTATTGTTGCCATGGTTGCAATGACCCCACTTATCACAATTCAACTTTTGGGATTCCGTTCGGTAATGGCAAAACAAGTTCGTAACCGTATCGCTCAACGCAAGATTATCAGTGCCGAAGACGGCCAAATTATCAACTTTATGTAGGAGGTATTTACAATGGAAAAGAAATCTCGCCGTAGAATTACCCCACCACGTATTCCTCCCGTACGCCCACCTCTCAAAAAGGAACCACCCAAGCAACCCCTTGCTCCACACAAATTGATGCTACTTGTTACAGTAGTGCCACGCCGTAAGGCCGAGTATTACGTAGACTTGATTGCATCATTCGAGTGCAACTTGCAACTGGAAGTAACATCCTTTGGCACGTCTGGTGTGTTTGGTTTGGGCTATGATATCGAAAAACAAACAATCTTTTCGGTAATTCGTCAAGACCGAGTTGCCGAAGCATTAGCAACGCTAAACGAAAAGTTCTCCACCATCCGTGGTGGCAAAGGCTTGGCATTTACAGTGCCATTTACTGGTATGGTTGGCGTTTCGAGTTATCAATTTTTGAGCAACAAGCAGTGAGGTATATCATGGAATTTAAACACGAAGTAATTTTTTGTATAGTAAACGCAGGCTTTTCCGAGGCAGTTATGGATGCTGCTCGCGAAGTAGGTGCGCGTGGTGGTACTGTACTTCACGCCAGTGGTACGGCCAACAGTGATGCTGAAAAAATATTTGGTATCACCATTCAACCAGAAAAGGACGTTGTAATGATACTGGTTTCCAGCGAAATT
>JAFTNE010000003.1 GCA_017452035.1 Clostridia bacterium | reverse complement strand
TAATTGTATTGGGATAGTGGTGTAAAAGCAAGTAGTTGCACGTTGTTGTGGCAAAATTTTGCAAATATCCAACAAATGTAAAAAGAGTTGGAAAAATAAAAAATCTAACCAAGTTTTTCAATTTACGCCATTTTTCGTCAAAAAATGTCAAAAAACCACCAAAAAATGGCGCAAAAACGCACTTTTTTTGCCAAAACACTTGCAATTATTAACATTTGTGTTAAAATATACTATGCACCAATGCGCACTTGCAAATTGCGTTTTTTACAATAGGTAAAAGTTTTATTGCAAAGTTTGCGCAAGCAATCAAAACGAGGTAACACAATGAACAATCAAAAGTTCACAACTCAATACTTCTGGCAACAAATCAAGTCTCAACTTGGTCGCTTTTTTGCTGCCGTAAAAGTTTTGGTTGTAAGCGCATTTGTTGCCTTGATGCTAATTATCACCAACTATACCGAACTTAAAGAAATCGCTCTTTCAGTATTGGACGAAAAAACGGTAGCCCTTATCAAAGATTTTGTCCATCTGCTGTACGGGTCCTCTTCGGTACTTATTGCATTGGAGCAAACTGTGTGCATTGTGGCACTTCCTGCCATTGCAATTTTGTTGCGCTCCATTTGCACATTCTCATTTGTTAGCTATATCCTTTTGCTAATCAATTGTGCTGTCAACAAGCTTTGCCACAATGCCAAGGTTGTTCGCCCAGCACAATCACAATGCGAGGTCCACTCACAGTTTTCCAGCAAGTGGCTCACGTTGTGCAAGTTTATTGCTTAGATTTATTTTTTAACGGTGGCGCAGGTCACTGCCTTTTGACTGTTTGCAAACTGATGCGTTAGCTGTGCAAATTTGTTTTGCGCGTGGCATCACAACGCAAACTGGTTCAATTTGGCAGGTTTGACCCGTTACTTTTTCCAGCCACCATGCGCCGTTTGTTTATATCTTTTTTGTTGGGCGCATTTTTCAAACTTTTTTACTACATTTTAATAAAATTCGACTGTTGTTGCTTGCAAAATAGCAACTCGCCTTGCGTACCTTGTTTTTGACTGCAAAAAAGTGCGCAATTTGACACAAAACGTCACAAATTGGTGACGTGGCATTTCGTGTGTAGATGCGCGCGTATGCGTGCGCGCACGCGAAGGACAACAGCCAGGAGAACAATTATGAAAAAATCTTCAATTATTATTATACTTGCGCTGGTGATGGTGCTTACCCTCAGCCTTGCGCTTACAAATACAACAGCCACAGCCAAAACGCCAACCACCCTTCCTTCGGTTGACGTACCTTTGGATGCAGCAACGGGTGCAACTGATGACCCATATTTTACTGTTACAAATGGCTCTAACTTTAGTGGTAGTGGTAGCTACTCCGTAAGTGGTACAACAGGCAAGTGGAGTGGCACACATACAGCTAATCAAGGTAACGGTGAAGCTATCTTCAAGGTTGTAATTAAAAATACTGGTACTTTTTCTTGGACATCAAACATGACTACATATAATGGTGGTCTTGCTGTTCAAGCAAATAGTAGTGGTACTTATTACTATCGACTTGTCGCCGGTGTTTCTGATACTTATTTGTCTTTTGCTGAAATACAAAAAGGTACAGTGGTTACTGATGCGAGAGGCGATAAGGCTCACTCTATCTCTATCACAAAGACAAACTTGAGCAATGATCAGGCGACACTTTACTTTGCATTCAAGAGCAATACCATTACAAGCTCATTGGGTTCATGGGCAGGACAAAGGAAAGATAGTTTAGCAATTTCTGGAATGTCATTTGCATATTTACCACCAGAAACTGTAACTATTAATTTTTCTGCCTTGGAATCTCGTGGTACAGTTACAGCAAAATGTAATAATCTTACGGTAGCAAATGGTGAAAAGGTTGATAAGGGCGCAACAGTTACCCTAACTGCAAATCCAGGCAGTGGCAACCAATTTTACTACTGGACAGTTGACGGTGTGTATGCTGGTGATACAGCTACGATTTCCATCGTTGCAGACGCTGACAAAACCATCGTTGCTGAAGTTCGTCAAGCAGGATACTACATTACTCGTAATGGTAGCAAATTCTACACTTCGCTCAAAAGTTTTTACACGGATAATGATAAGGGTACAGCAATAATTATTCCTGGTCCTGCAGTAACTATCAATGAGGCTGTAGAAATCCCATCTGGCGCAACCTTGATTGTACCATTCTCGGCTGATGGTACAAGTAATAAAGAGGGGGGTGAAATTCGTGCAACCTGGGCATCAAACCCAAGTAAATACAGGTACAGCCAACTCAACATCACGTCAAGTGGTAGTCTTACTGTAAATGGCACGCTTACCGTTGCTGCCACTTATGGAGCAGAGCCCACTACTGCAAGTTCTTCGCCACAAGGATTGATTTCTGGTTACTATGGTCAAATTGTTAACAATGGTACAATCACCATTGAAAACGGTGGCGTAGCAGATATCTATGGACTAATAACTGGTGATGGTGATTTTGTTGCCAATGGTGGTACAACAACCGTTTCGTTTGTATTTAATGATTTTGAAGGAGGTTCTAATACGTCTTCGTACAACGGAACAGGCGTATTTCCATTTTCACAATACAGTTTCCAAAATATTTGGTGCCATCAAGTAATCAACCACGGCGCAACAGTCAAGGCAAGAGCGTTGCTTTACGCTTCGTCCGATTACCAATATGACTGTCAAAATATCATTGCACCAAGTGGCAATGGACTTTTGATTACAGAAACTTGCTCTCGCATTGAAATTGACTATGACGAGACAAGATATTTGGCAACAGCAATACCTAAACGAAATCAGTACCTTCAAGATTTTGGTTTGATGACAATCAATATCTATGGTTCTGTAAAAGCAGGTAATTTGATTGTAAGTGTGGGTGGTGTTGTTGACGTTGACTCGGCAGATTATACATTTACCATCCCATACAACTTCAATATTAACATTAAAAATGGTGGTATTTTCACCGTTCCCGCAGGATATAGGTTTGCGCTTCTTCCTGGTTCTATCCTTACTGTTGAGAATGGTGGTACTTTCAATATTCAAGCTGGTAGTAGTGCAGATACCCACGGTGCGCTATACGTTGTAGAGGGATTGGATATTGTAGCAAAGTCATCAGCGCGTTATCCAAAAGCAAGTGAGTTGCAAAATGATGGTTACAATGCAGGTGCAAAACAACCTTTTAGTGCAAGTGGTAATTTGTTTGTCGACGGTACATTGAACATCAACGGCACATTTGCTGGTATTGCTCAAACAAACGGCAACAGTGGCATAATAGTTACAGGTTCAAGTGCTAAACTTGGCATTACAGGTTATATGCTAGGTTCTGACTACCACGAAAAGAACTACATTATCGCTCAAGCAAAAAGTGGTGTAGATAACCGTGTATCAATGGATATTACTGCTCGTGTTGGTCGCAATAGTATTGCAAATGGTAACAGCGTAACAACGGTTGATAGCTTTGCAAGTCTTGTGGCTGGCAAAACCTACAAGGCTTTGAGTAGTGTAAATGGCAATATTATCAAAACCCAATTGTCAAGCACAGTTGTAAATCAATACAGTAACGATTTGGCATCTAATACTAATACAACTACAGCCGTAACAGTCAACGTAAACAATGCAATTTACGGCACCTTCTACGAGTGGGATGAGGCTAACCAAAAGTATCTCGTTCCTACCGAAATCTACATTGGCGAAAGCGCAACGGGTGTCAAGGTGAACGTTGATGGCATTGGTTCGTTGTTTACCAATGCTAACGGCAAGTTATTGCAAAACGAATCCACAACAGTAACGGTACCTATGGACGCTACTGGTGCAATTGTGTATCGTACCTACATGGGCGAAGTAGCTGTTGGCCCAGGCAACGAAACGGTCTACTTTGACGGCACTGGCCTTGTTACTTTGGACAAAGTTATCAAGGGCGCAGAGCTTGACCCATCAACAAACATCATTTGCAAGTTTGATAAAGACGGCAACGTTGTTGAAACTCCAACACTCAAGGGTCGTTTGACATACTATGGTACTCACGAGGATGACTACACAGAACTTACCAACGTAACCATGCCAGATGACGAAGAGGCAATTTCGTCACCGTTCACCTACAATTTGCATGGCGTAACACTTTCGGCAACGGTATATCAGTTTACCCAAGCAATGGCAACTTACCAAGCTAACGTTGGCACTCTTACAACAGTTGGAGCTGACGCTCTTGTAGCTAAAGCTGTGGAACTGAAAACGGAGTGGGATGCACTTGTTGCTGGCAAAACCACAAACGAAGTAGCTTTTGTAAATGCTCAACTTAGCGCTCTCAACGACTACTTTGGCATCTACAAAACCCTTGCCGTACAAGACAAGGCTTACTATGGCGACACAACAACCACAGCTACTGCTACAACAGTAGGTGGCGAAACTGTAAATAACGTAACAGTAAACGTTGGTAGCTTTGTTTACGACAATACCAACGGCCTTACTGCAACACTTTCGTACACAGGCAACTACACTCACAACGCAACAAACTATCCTTACAACCTCAGCGTTGCAGGGGCTACGGCTACACCAAAGGCAATTACAGTTGTAATCCCCGATGG
>JAFTNE010000038.1 GCA_017452035.1 Clostridia bacterium | reverse complement strand
TTATCGTTTGTTACTGTTACGCCAGCAGGGATGGCGATAGGTTTTTTACCAATTCTTGACATGACCTACCTCCTTACCAAACAAACGCGATAACTTCGCCACCAAGGTTTTGGCTGCGAGCGTGCTTGTCTGTCATAATGCCCTTAGATGTGGACACAATTGCAATTCCCAAACCGTTCAAAACCTTTGGGAGGTCTTCACTTTTAGCATAAACTCTCAAACCTGGCTTGGAGATTCTCTTCAAACCTGTGATAACCTTTTCGCCACGTGGACCGTACTTCAAGGTAACCTTCATGGAGTTTTGCAATTCTTTTTCGATAATTTCGTAGCCGGCGATATAACCTTCAGCAACAAGGATATCTGCAATAGCTTGCTTTGTCTTAGATGCTGGGATTTCTACATCGGCGTGTTTAGCTGTGATAGCATTTCTGATACGCGTGAGCATATCTGCAATAGGATCTGTAACAACCATTGTATTTTACCTCCTTACCAACTTGCTTTCTTAACGCCGGGGATTTCGCCCTTGTACGCTTTTTCTCTGAAGCAAATTCTGCAGATGCCGTACTTTCTCAATACAGAGTGAGGACGACCGCAGATAGAACAACGAGTATATCCACGAGTGGAGTACTTTGGTGTTCTTTGTTGTTTATTAATCATAGATTTCTTTGCCATATTACACCTCTACTATGCTCTAAAAGGCATACCCAAGTATTTGAGCAATGCTTTTCCTTCTGCATCGGTTTTAGCTGTTGTAACAAATGTTACGTCAAAACCGCGAGTCTTTTCCACTTGATCGTATACGATTTCGGGGAAAATGAGTTGTTCACGAATACCCAATGTGTAGTTTCCGCGACCGTCAAGGTTAGTGCCAACACCGTGGAAGTCTCTTACACGTGGAAGAGCGATACTAACAAGTTTGTCGAAGAAAGAATACATACGTTCGCCGCGAAGTGTAACCTTAGCGCCTACTGCCATACCCTTACGAACTTTGAAGTTAGCAACGGAAAGTTTGCTGTTTGTTACCAAGGGTTTTTGACCTGCAATTGCTTGCAATTCGTTTACTGCCAATTGGAAAGATTTGCTGTTATCTTTTACGTCGCCAAGACCAGCGTTGATAACGATCTTTTCCAAACGGGGTACTTCATTTATGTTTTTGTAACCGAAGTCTTTGATGAGTTGAGGAACAACAGTATTTTTATACAAGTCCTTCAATCTGCATACAGTTACTTGATTATTTGTAGCCATTGATATTGTTCCTCCTTAATTATTCTGCTTTTTTAGATTTTTTTGTTGTAGCTTTCTTAGCGCCTTTTTTAGCAGCTTTCTTTTCTGCCTTAGCGTCAATAATAGCACCACACTTGTGGCAAGTTCTTACATACTTACCATTTTCGCCGAGGACGTGGTTAACACGAGTGGTCTTACCGCAAACTGGGCAAACAAGTGCAACGTTAGAAACGTCAATTGCGCCTTCGCGTTCAATTTTACCACCTTGTTCTTGAGCTGAACGTGGTTTCTTGTGTTTAGTAACCATGTTGATACCTTCAACGATTACTGTTCCCTCTTGGGGATTGGTTACGATAACTTTGCCTTTTTTACCAAGGTCTTTACCTGTGATAACTTCGACTGTGTCACCGGACCTAACATTCATACTAGCCATTTACCTGTCCTCCTCTTACAGTACTTCTGGAGCCAAAGATACAATCTTCATGTAGTCTTTTTCACGAAGTTCTCTTGCTACCGGCCCAAAAATACGAGTTCCTCTGGGTTGTTTTTGTGTATCAATAATTACTGCGGCGTTGTCGTCAAAACGGATGTGTGTGCCGTCTTTACGGTTGATGCCATAAGTTGTACGAACGATAACGGCTTTAACAACGTCACCCTTCTTTACAACACCACCGGGGTTAGCGCTCTTTACGCTTGCAACGATAACGTCACCGATGTTGCCAAACTTACGAACGGAGCCACCGAGTACCTTGATGCACATAAGTTCTTTTGCGCCACTGTTGTCAGCAGCTTTAAGTCTTGTTTGTGGTTGAATCACTGTACCGTCCTCCTATTATTTAGCCTTTTCAACGATTTCAAGCAAGCGCCAGTTCTTATCCTTGGAGAGCTTGCGTGTTTCAACGATTCTTACTGTATCACCGATACCACATTCGTTGAGTTCGTCGTGTACTTTGTATTTTTTAGTTGTAGACACTGTCTTTTTGTAAAGAGGGTGCTTATACTTGTTTACTACTGCGACAACGATTGTTTTGTCCATTTTGTTGGAAACTACGATGCCGACTCTTTCTTTTCTGCTATTTCTTTCCATTGTAAGTTACCTCCCTTTACGCATCTTGACCTGCTCTTTCACGAAGAACAGTCTTAATTCTTGCGATGTCTTTCTTGACATTGTTAAGCGCAAGAGGGTTTGCAAGTTGACCAGTTGCGTGAGACAAACGCAAATTGAACAACTCTTTCTTCAATCCGGCGAGCTTAGCAACCAATTCTTCATTATTAAGTTCGCGTACATCACTTGCTTTCATCTGTGTTCACCTCAACTTCTTTCTTCACAAACTTGCATTTTACAGGAAGCTTGTGGCTTGCAAGACGCAATGCTTCACGTGCTGTTTCTTCTGGAACGCCAGCAATTTCAAACATTACTCTGCCTGGTTTTACTACTGCTACCCAAGACTCTGGAGAACCTTTACCGGAACCCATGCGAGTTTCAGCGGGCTTTTTTGTTACTGGTTTGTGGGGGAAGATGGCTGTCCATACTTTACCACCACGCTTAATGAAACGTGTCATTGCAACACGGGCAGCTTCGATTTGGTTGGATGTGATCCAAGCGCATTCCAAAGCTTGAAGACCAAATTCACCGTAGGCAACTTTGTTACCCTTGTGAGCTTCGCCCTTCATTCTGCCACGGAATTGACGACGTCTTTTAACTCTTTTAGGCATTAACATTATTCAGTTACCTCCCTTTTAGTAGTCTTCTTTCTCTTAGGAAGAACTTCTCCACGGTAAACCCAAACTTTAACACCAATGATACCAAATGTTGTCAATGCTTCTGCAAAGCCGTAGTCGATATCAGCGCGCAAAGTGTGAATAGGAATACTTCCTTCGTGATATTGTTCGCAACGAGCGATTTCAGCACCGTCAAGACGACCAGATACCATAGTTTTGATACCCTTTGCGCCGGAACGGATAGCTCTACCCATGCATTGACGCATAGCTCTACGTAAGGAAACACGATTTTCGAGTTTAGCAGCGATGCCTTCTGCAACGAGTTGAGCGTCCATATCTGGGCGTTTTACTTCGATGATGTTGATTGTTACAGCAACATCTTTAGCAATTTTTTGAACTTCAGCCTTGATTTCTTCAGCACCTGCACCAGCCTTACCAATCAAAACACCGGGGCGACCTGTGTGGATGTCTACTGTAACCTTGCCTTCAGCTCTTTCTACAACGATCTTAGAGATACCAGCTTGGTAGTACTTCTTTTTGAGGAAAGTTCTGATAGTATCGTCTTCTTTGATGAATTTTGCGAAATTCTTTTTGTCAGCAATCCATTTTGCATCCCAATCTTGAATTACGCCTACACGCAAACCGTGTGGATTAACTTTTTGTCCCATTTATCTTTCCTCCCTTTACGCCATTTCGTCCAAGATCACTGTGATGTGACTTGTTCTCTTCAAGATGGAGTAACCTCTACCACGAGATACAGGTTGCATTCTCTTGAGTGTTGGACCTTGGTCTGCAAAGCACTCTGCAACGTAAAGTGTGTCTTTGTTCATACCGAGATTTACTTCTGCGTTAGCTGCTGCGCTGTTCAAGCACTTGAGTACTGGTTCAGCTGCTGCCTTGTTTGTTGTCTTCAAAATCGCAACGGCATCCTTGTAGCTCTTGCCACGGATAAGATCCAAAACTACGTGAACCTTACCAGGAGCAATACGGATGTACTTAGCGATTGCCTTGGGGCGTCTGTCTTTTTGTTCAGCGCGTACAAGGGCTTTTGCTTTACTTCTTGTAGCCATCGTTATTCCTCCTATCTGCCACCGCTAGTTTTGCTACCAGCGTGTCCTTTGAATGTTCTTGTTGGAGCAAATTCGCCCAACTTCAAACCAACCATGTCTTCTGTAACGTATACAGGAACATGCTTTCTGCCGTCGTGTACTGCAATGGTGTGTCCTACGAAATCGGGGAAGATTGTAGAACTTCTGGACCATGTTTTAATAACTTTCTTTTCGCCTTTAGCGTTCATTTCTTGTACTCTTTTCAAAAGTACTGGTTGAACGTATGGGCCTTTTTTAAGTGATCTACTCATTGTTTATTCCTCCGATTACTTAGCACGCTTCACAATAAATTTGTTGGAAGCCTTGTTCTTCTTTCTTGTCTTGTAACCAAGAGCAGGTTTGCCCCAAGGTGTTACAGGACCTGGACGTCCGATTGGAGAGCGACCTTCGCCACCGCCGTGAGGGTGGTCGCAAGGGTTCATTACGCTACCACGAACTGTAGGTTTAATACCCATGTGACGTTTTTTACCAGCCTTACCGATACGAACGATTTCGTGATCGAGGTTACCAACTTGGCCGATGGTTGCGTGGCACTTCAAAAGAACGAGTCTCATTTCGCCACTTGGCATACGAAGTGTTGCGTATTGGCCTTCCTTTGCCATAAGTTGAGCAAAGATACCAGCAGAACGAGCAATTTGGCCACCCTTACCTGGGTTCATTTCTACGTTATGTACAATTGTACCAACGGGGATGTTTTCCAATGGAAGGTTGTTACCAACTTTGATGTCTGCATCTGGGCTTGCAACTACTGTATCACCAACGTTAAGACCAACGGGAGCAAGGATGTATCTCTTTTCACCGTCAGCATAGTGCAACAAAGCAATGTTTGCAGTACGGTTTGGATCGTATTCGATTGTTGCTACTTTTGCAGGAACAGACTTATCACGCTTGAAGTCGATAATTCTGTACTTGATTCTGTTACCACCACCGATGTGGCGAACTGTGATTCTACCTGTTGCGTTACGTCCACCAGACTTCTTGTTTACAGCAAGAAGGCTCTTTTCTGGAGTTGTTGTTGTAATTTCTTCGAAGGAAGAAACGGACATAAAACGACGTGCAGGAGAAGTAGGTTTATACTTTTTAATAGCCATTTCAGTTTCCTCCGTTATTCAGCCAAACTTTCGAAGAACTCGATTGCTTTGCTGTCTGCTGTCAAATGAACAGTTGCTTTCTTCCAGTCGGATGTACGGCCTACTGTTCTGCCTTGTCTTTTTGTTTTACCTTTTACGATAGCTGTGTTAACACTTGCTACCTTTACGCCGAAAACAACTTCTACTGCTTTAGCGATTTCTACCTTGTTAGCAGACTTTGCTACTTCGAAGGTGTAAACCTTTGCAGGAACGCCGGCATAGCTCTTTTCCGTAAGAACGGGACGCTTTATGATATCGTAGGAATTCATAGTGAGTAAGCCTCCTCAATTTGCTTGATTGCATCCACTGTTACGATAACTGCAACGTTGGATACAAGTTGGTATACATTTGCAAGAGTTGCTTCGGTTACTGTGAGCTTAGCGATGTTTGCGCCTGCGCGAGCAACGTCACTTTGGTCGGAAACAACAAGCAATGTCTTTTTGTCGTAGTTGAAGTTCTTCAAGATGTTTGCAACAAGCTTTGTCTTTGGTGCTTCGAGAGCGATTGCATCTACAACAACAAGTTCGCCGTTAGCGATTTTGTAGCTGATAGCACTACGGAAAGCTGCAGCCTTCATCTTTTTGTTGATCTTCTTGGAGAAGTCTCTTGGCTTTGGTGCAAATACTACACCACCCTTGATCCATTGTGGAGCACGGATAGAACCTTGTCTTGCACGGCCAGTGCCCTTTTGTCTCCAGGGTTTGATGCCGCCACCACGTACTTCTGTACGAGTGAGAGCAGATTTTGTACCTTGTCTTTGGTTAGCTTGGTATGCAACAACGGCTTGATGAATAAGGGCTTCGTTGTAATCGCAACCAAACACTGCATCGTTAAGTTCAACAGAACCAACTTCTACAGCAGAAGTATTATAAACTTTTACTTTCATCGTGATTTACTCCTTTGTCCTTATTTCTTAACTGCGTTACGAACATACACAATGCTGTTCTTTGCGCCTGGAACGGCACCCTTTACAAGGATAACGCCCAACTCTTTGTCGACTTTTACTACTGAGAGGTTCAAAATTGTTACTTGTTCAACACCGTAGTGACCTGGAAGTCTCTTACCTGGCATTACACGTGATGGGCTGGAAATTGGACCCATAGAACCAACTTCGCGGTGAACAGGGCCTACACCGTGGGTTTCCTTAAGTCTGTGTTGATTCCAACGTTTGATAACGCCTGTGAAGCCGTGACCCTTTGTGATACCTGTGATATCAACGTATTCGCCTTCTGCAAAGATGTCGCACTCAACTGTTGCGCCTACGTCAAGGTCGCAGTTGTCAAGTTTGAACTCGTGAAGATGTTTTACAACAACGCCACTCTTTTTGAGATGTCCAAGTTGTGGTTTTGTAAGTTTACGTTCAGCAACTGTTTCAAAACCGAGTTGCAATGCTTCGTAACCATCGCGAGCTACAGTTTTCTTTTGTGTTACTGTACATGGACCTGCTTGAATTACTGTTACTGGAACCATCGTTCCGTCTGCAAGGAATACTTGAGTCATTCCAAGCTTTTTACCAATGATTGCTTTATTCATAGATAAAGTTCACCTCCATTTTTATTTGTTACAACTTGATTTTTACGTCTACACCTGCTGGAAGATCAATCTTAGTGAGAGAATCAATTGTCTTAGCGTTAGGGCTGTAGATGTCAATCAAACGTTTGTAAGTACGAAGTTCAAATTGTTCGCGAGAATCCTTATATTTGTGGACAGCACGCAAAACTGTTACGATTTCCTTCTCTGTTGGAAGGGGGATTGGACCGGAAACTTTGCTACCCATCTTTTGTGCTGCTTCTACAATCTTTGCACAAGCAAGGTCTACAAGGTTGTGGTCGTAAGACTTGAGCTTAATTCTGATTTTTTGGTTTGCCATTTGTTTTGTTACTCCTTTAATAATGTTTTATTTTCCCGAATTGCTTTGGCGACAACACTTCCGTGTGTTTCGCGCTGCGGCTTTTAATAAAGCAAACTGTGTTTGCCTACAAATACCGGTGACAGTTTGGATTTTACACCACTTGAACACCAAATACTGCTTAAAATTTATTCGGTCGCAGTGCTCTTGGCACTACTCGGTCGGCAGTGAGTTTTCTGTTGACTTCAGTAACCTCACGCGTCAGTCCTTAATTCGCAGCCTAATTATTTTATCATCAAATGCAATAGGTGTCAAACGTTTAAGCACACTATTTTTGCCTTTAATAAAAAACTTGTCAATTATTTTTTCATTTTTAGATAGGTGGGTTTATAATACTGCTTTTGCCCCTATAGTATGGGATACATCTACGACCGAAGGCCCTTTCGAACTTTCGAAAGGGCCTTTGGGCAATACTAATATCCTAAAATTATATTAATAATTTTTGTACAGTACAAAAAAAACTATTGATATCGCGATAAAAAACGCTCCAACAATAATGTAACACGAGAAACTGCGCTTCTTATCTCTTTGAGCCTCACGATAATCGTAGAATGTTCTATACTTAACTTTTGTAAGATCTTTTTTAAAAAGATCAAAAAGCTTTGTTATAGCAAAAGACAACATATCAAATGCGCCCCCATTAGATGCCCATAACAATAAACCAAAACAAAGTATTAACACCCCAGGCACAAAGAACGCATTGCATAGTTCAGACAACAGCAACGAACCATTATGTTCAAATGTGTTTTGTATCATTAATACGCAAAGCACAAGCAAGAGTGCAACACAAATCGTAATAATATATTGTGACCATTTTTTC
>JAFTNE010000037.1 GCA_017452035.1 Clostridia bacterium | reverse complement strand
TTTTTCAAAAATCTGCGATATGCGCCAAAATTGAAGGGTGTAAATGGTGAGAACAGCCCCATTGTTTCGTAAAGACGTTGGTATTTGAGGCCTATGTACAAGCTGATAAGTCCCCCCATGCTACTGCCAATTACTGCAGTTGCCACGCGTTGTGGGTCGGTGTTGTATTTGGAGTCAATTTCCGTCTTTAAGTTCTTGGCAAAAAACTCGGCGTATTTTGCGCCCTCGCCACCACGATTGTTAGCAGGCATACCCTTCATAGGAAGGTTTGTCTTCCAGGGAGAGTACTCGGAAAGTCTACGCGCTGGGTTGCACTCGACACCAACAACAATAGCGCTCTTGCCAGTGAGTTGGTAGATTTGATCCATGGTTTTGTCTACGTGCCAAGCTGTGCCGTAAGCTGTGAGCCTATCGTAAAAGATGTTTTGGCCGTCATGCATGTAGATTACGGGGTATGGGTTACCCTTTTTGTTGTAGTTGTCTGGCAAATACACCCAAACTGTGCGCATGCGACCCAGTTGTGGTATTTCCATTTGGAAGCTTTCTACTTTGGACATAGTGTTTGCTCCTTTGTGTGTTATGTTGTGTGCAACGTCCCGTTTTGCCCATTGTTTGGCTACGCCTATTGACTAACGAACACAAGACGTTTGCTTGGTGGATATATTTTACAAAAAACAAATGGTTTTGTAAATAGCGTTTGAAAAAATTTTGCGACATGACTAATCGTCAAACTCGCGTAGGTGGCCAATTTCCTCCAACCCCTCAAAGCCATGTTGGCGAAGTACCTCGTACACGGCAATGGCTACCGAGTTGGAAAGGTTGAGCGACCTTTGGTTGGCAAGCATGGGGATGCGCACAGCATTGGCGTAGTTGTTGTGAATAAGATCCTCGGGGAGGCCACGAGTTTCCTTGCCAAAAACAAGAAAAACATCCTTGCCATAGTTAGGCTCAGCGTGGTTGTGTTGCGCCTTTGTAGAAAAGAAATAAAACTCGCCATTGGGGTAAGCTTGTTGAAGCTCTGCAAAACTATCCCAATAGTGTATGTCGCAGTCCTTCCAGTAGTCCAAACCTGCGCGTTTTAGCATTTTGTCGCTGGTATCAAAACCAAGTGGGCGCACAAGATGCACACTACTACCAGTTGCTGCGCCTGTGCGTACAATGTTACCGGTATTTTGTGGGATTTCCGGCTCAACCAAAACTATGTTAATCATTTGTAACCTCGGCAAATTGTGGATACATTTGGAAATATTCCTCCACAAGTTGCAAAATTTGTTCTGTGGATTTGGCAAGGTTTACTGCCACAACGGTGTTTTTGGTGCTACGCTTGCCCTTTAGGTAAAAGCAAACGTGCTTTTTTAGTTCGTTTGCGACAATTTTGTCGGGAAAGTGCAACAGCAAACTTTGCGCATGAAAACCTATTGTTTGTGGAAAGTTGACGTTATATGTAAGGTTAGCAACGTCACTAAACACCTGTGGCTTGCCAAGCGCGCCACGGCCAATTGCAACGCCAAAAGCTCCCATATCCAACATTTGCAAATACTGCTCGCGCGTTGTAATATCGCCGTTGGCAAAAACGGGCAGTCCACAATTTGCAATTTGTGGTAGCAAAGTGTAGTCGGCATGACCTGCATACATTTGTTTGCGAGTGCGAAAATGCACCGTGATGAAATCAGCGCCAGCGTCAGCGCACATCTTGGCAAAGTCCACTGCGTGTTTGTCGTCATCAACTCCCAAACGGAACTTTACCGAAAGGGGTTTTGATCCAATGGCATTTTTGACGGCAGTTATACACTTGCTTGCCAAGGTGGGGTCTTCCAAAAGTGCAGAGCCATCGCCACCTTTTACAATCTTTTTGACGGGGCAACCCATGTTGATGTCGATACCTTCGAACTTGGCTAACTCGGGGTAGGTTACGCACTCGGCCATTACATCCGGCTCGTGACCGAAAATTTGACAAAAACAGTTGTTGTCGTTTGGTAAACGATACAACAGTTCCTTTGTTTGCTCGTTGCCCATAACAAGTGCTTTAGCAGAGACCATTTCTGTAACGGTAAGACCTACGCCGTAGTTTTTGCAAATGGACCTAAATGCAAAATCGGTGTAGCCTGCCATGGGTGCAAGTATGGTTTTGGCTGGGGCATTAGCAAAAAGTTTTTCAACCGACATTGTTTTTCGCCTCGCTCCAAACTTGGTCAAATTGTTGCATTGTAAGGTCCTTTAAACTTTGCCCGTTCAAAATGCGTTCGCACTCAACAACACGGCGAACAAATTTTTCGGTAGACAACATAATTGCCGTTTCCGAATCGACACCACTAAGGCGCAACAAATTTACAACGGCAAAGAGCAAGTCGCCACCTTCCATGGGCTTGTCCACTTCCGTTGCATTCAAAAATTCGTTTAGTTCTTCGTGGATTTTTTCCACAATTTGAGTGATGTTTTCAAACTCGTAACCACCCTTTGATGCGCGAGACTGTACCTTTTGTGTGCGCATAAGTGCGCTCATGCCACGGGGTACGTCCAAAACGTTCTCGGCAAGGGTGTGGATTTTGTGTTCCTTTTTCTTTTGTTGCTCCCAAACGTCAAGGGATTGTGTTGAGTTGTTGGCAACAACGTCACCAAAAACGTGTGGATGACGGTCAATTAGCTTTCGGCAAAGTGCTGTGTACACGTCGTTAGGATCAAACTCCATGTCCTCTTGGGCAATAGCCAAGTGGAAGATTACCTGCATAAGCAAATCGCCAAGCTCTTCGATAATGTGAGGAATATCCTCCTTTTCCAACGCGTCTGCCAGTTCGTAGGCCTCTTCGATAACATTTTTGATGATAGACTTGTGTGTTTGCTCGCGATCCCATGGGCAACCATCGGGACTGCGCAAAACATCCATAATGTCCACACAGTCGTAGAAGAAAAATGCATTGCGCATTTGCAAATCTTTGGGCAAAACGTAGGCGCAAGATTGGTAGTTGTAGCGTTGTTTGCAAAGTTCGTCCAATGTAATTACCTTGGCGTTTTTGCCTTGACCAAATACCACCTTGGTATCGTTGTCGAAAACTGTTTGAAGTTTTAGTTGCACTTCGCTTGCTACAAACTTGTCGTCAATGCATTTGATAACCGTTGGTTGAGGGAAAATGCGAGTTGCCGACAAAATGTCATCTGCTGTGTACACCACTGTGCCACTTGCAAGGTTGTTGCCTACAACACCACTGTGCAAGCTTACGCCGTGAACAATTTTTACGTCATCCATCAGTTGTACTGCCGAGTCGTCCGTACCATCGCCCACCACGCAAAAGGCAACGCGTTTGTTGCCAAAGGAGTGAAGATACTCCACAATTTTACCGTTGAGGTCGTCAAAGTCCTCGGCCGTTCCGT
Organism: Clostridia bacterium; assembly: GCA_017452035.1. Classification (GTDB taxonomy): domain Bacteria; phylum Bacillota; class Clostridia; order Christensenellales; family CAG-314; genus Fimimonas. Next base: position 3,334 of record JAFTNE010000037.1, on the reverse strand, counting down.
AGATAAAATCGCAGTACAAAGCATCATTGCGAATACTTTCCACCGTCTTTTTCATATGAGTAAGGGCAGACTTTACCACCACTACTTGGGCATTTTTGATGGTTTGCGCGCCAAGTTGAGTTAGGTCCTCGCTTTTGTTTCCCATTCCAACAACTGTTATCATAAGTACAATGTTCCTTTTTAGCTTTGTTTTGAGGGCAAAACTTTGAGCTCGTTTTTGTCAAACACTTTTAGCCAAAATACCGTCAAAAAGTACACAATGCACGCCACGGCTATCAAAAGCAGTGTCCCAATTTTGCTGGCAAACAACCTTTCGGCAAAGGCCACGCAAAGGGTGATGCAAAGTGTCATTAGCATACCAGCAGAAAGTGGTTTGACAAGGCATTGGGAAAAATCCAGTTTGAGCCCTACTTTTGCCTTTAGGTAGATTATAACACAAACTGTCGCAAAAAGATAGCACATTGTTTCGGAAATTGCTGCGCCATAGATATTTATATTGGAAATGGGCAGTAAGATGGCGTTCAAAATTGCCTTAACAACAATGGAAAGGGATACAATTACCACCGTTGCATAGGGTTTGCCCACTGCTTGGCAAACGGATACGGCCGTTTGCAACACTGCCAAAAAGATGATGGATGCTCCCGACAACGTCAACAATACTGACGCTGTGTGTATTTCTTCGGTGGGAAGCGCACCGTACAACAAGCCCAAAATGGGTTTGGAAAGTACCGTCATACCCAACGCGCAAGGCAAAGCAATTACCAACGTTAGCTTGATGGCCGAATTGAAACTTTGATTGAGTTTTTGCCTGTCGCCACCAACAAATGCTTTGGTAATTGCTGGCAATGCCGATACTGCAACACCACTAGACAAAGCAATGGGCAAACCCAACATAGAGTTAACTGGGCCCGTCCAAAGGCCGTACAGCTCGGTGGCTTTGTTTACTGCAAGCAGGTTTACCACCATAACCGAATCCACCACCTGCGACATCTGCATGGCAATGCCCCCAAGGGCTACGGGTACAGCTAGCACAAACACCTGACTTGCAATAGGTTTGTAATCGGCTTTTTGCAGTTTGGCAAACTGTTTGTTTTTGCCTTTGGCAATGTACACACCCGTCATGATGGCAAGGGAGCAAAACTCCGATACTGTTATGGCAAACACTGCGCCCATAACTGCCTTTTGCACGTCTGGCATAAACTTGATTGCGCAAGTAAGCCCCACTGCAAGCTTGACAACCTGCTCGATTACAGTTGTAGCACCACTGGGGACCATGTTCATGTTACCTTGAAAATAGGCTTTTAGCACGTTTGTAATGGGTACAAACAACAATGCAGGCGCAACAATTTTAAATGCCAAGGCGGTATCGCTATTGCCCTGTGAGGAGGCTATCACATTGGACAAGCCTGCCATTGCAAGGGCACACGCCAAGCCCACACCACCAAGTACAAGTAGGGCAAACTGAAAAATCTTTTTGCCTTCGTTATTGCGACCAAGTTGATTTTTTTCCGCTATCAATTTGGACAGCGCCACGGGAACGCCACACTGCGCCACCGTCAAAAACAAAATGTAAGGTGGAAATACCAATTGGTAAAGCCCCATACCATAGCTACCAATGATGTTTGTGAGGGGAATTCGATACAGTGCGCCCAAAATTTTGGCAAGTAGCCCACCAAGGCTAAGCACCAACGCGCCTTTGATAAAACTTTCGTTAGATTTCTTCATAATACCTATAGTATGAGAGTTTTAGCGAAAAATATCTTACACAATGCAAAATCCCCCTTCTCCAAATGAGAAAGGGGATTGATGTTTAGTTTGATTGTTAGATAGTAGCTTTATCGCAATGCTTTTGCGTAACACAAAACGTTGCAAACAAAGCACAAACTTTGTTGATTTTTTGGGGGAGTGCTGTACCTGAAAAACTCTACCGTTACTTGACTTCTACCAATGGTTCGTCATTGTCGTAGTCAAACCACTTGTAGTTTTGCCATGCGCCACCGTTGGTACGATAAACTTCTTCCACAGCAAACGACCAACGCATGCAACTTGGTGTATCGGGGATAAATTGCAAAAACTCGCCACTTGCGTAGGTGTAGAAAAAGCTTGCATCCATTGGCAAACAAATGGTGTTGATAAGCTCCCATCTGATGTGTACTTGCCAAGGCTCGCCATTGCGTGTGCCAGTGTAGGTAAGGCCCGTTTTGTCCAAGCGCAAGGTGCCATCGCCAACTACATCACAAGTTTTGTAGTTTTTCATAAAGCCGTAGTCCTTCATTACGCCCACTTGAACGTGTTCTTCCATAACAAAGTTGGGGTCTTGGCACTTACGGCGCATATCACGGCGTTCGTTGTCGAACCAAGCACGGATGTTTTTGGGAACACGACTGCCCTTGAAAGGAACCAAGTTGTACTTGTTATCCAACGTTGCACCATTGCCACACTTCAAACAAGTGATAGTATCGCCCTTGCCTTCCATTTGCATTTCTTCGCCACAAACGGGGCATTTGTACAAAATTTGGTGCAAATTCCTTGCGCAACCACCCTTAATTTTGTAGCTGTGTTGCTCCACTTCGTTCCATGCAAAGTCGTCAGTGAAAAGCGCATCGTCCATCTTTTCTTGGATGGTGTCTTCGTCAAGCTCTGCAAGTTGTTGCGTTGTAAACAGCTCGAACAGTTCCACCTTAACCTTGCCGTAACGCTCTTTTACGTCAAACTTGGGGCTAAGAAGGTAACCACCATGTACACGAATACCCAATACAGGCACAGCAAAACGTTTGAGCATTTTTGCGCTACCAAGCATAGATGGTTGTTGCGCGCCACTTGCAGTAGACATACCACATGGGTAGATACAAACGCAACCGTTCTTTTCCTTTCTAAGAATACGCGTCATACCTTTGATGGTGGTGATATCTGGAACAAAGTTCTTTTTTGGGATAACTTGGCCAAGTTTGAATACAAATTGCAAGTGAGAACGGTGAAATTCGTTTTCTGCTGCGACAAAGTTCATACGGCGACCTTTCATTGCCATAACGGCAAAGGCGTAGTCCATACGAGATGAGTGGTTAGATACCACAATTAGTGGAGTGTTTTTGTACTTTTTGAGGTCAACTTGACGGTCGAACTCTACCTTGCAAGGATGACGATACAAAATGCTTGCCAATGTGTGGAAGACAAAGCCAACAAGTGGGCCTTGCTTGCGTTGTTTGCGACGTTTGATTTTTTCGTTAAGTGTAAGTTTCATGGGTTCCTCTTTTGTTTTGAGATAGTTTTCCTTGGTTGATAGTATACCACATTTTTTGGTGGCGTTCAACACTTTTGTTAACATTTGTTTACT
>JAFTNE010000002.1 GCA_017452035.1 Clostridia bacterium | reverse complement strand
TGTTCAATCAAGAGCAAGCTGACTTTAATACCTACGGCATGATGGGTGTGATGATGAGTATTGCATTTTTCTCCATCAACTATTTTAGTTACACGCCAATGTTCAAACGTAAGTACTATGGTGGTGGATACGAAACAAGATACAGCCACACCGAACATCACTTTTTCTCTCCGGACGTGGACTACTACGTAGAAGAGTGGCACGACTGGCAAGAGTCTGGTGCAAGCATTGCAGCGCGTCTTTCCCTGTTTGTTGCCATTGGTATTGCTGTTTTGTGCTTGATTTTTAACGTATGGATTGTTGTTGGCTTGTACGTTGTAATTCGACTTATTCGTCACTTTACTGGCAAAGACGATGACGACCTTTCTTGGAATACCTGATTTTTTAGTTAATTGCATATCTAATATTCAAATGCACTTCCAATTGGGAATGCATTTTTGTTTACCAAACTACCATTTTGCTTCATGTCACTTCCTTTCATATTTATTAGTTAATATAGATTTATTAATAATATCATTATTATTGCTGAAATGCTGCAGCAAGACCATTTGCATCATTTGTCACACAAACCCCATTCAGCCACCTTTCAACTTTCAAAAAAAATGAAAAAATTTGAATAATATCCTTGACAACTGGGCAATATAATGGTATATTAGTAGTGTAAATTAGCACTCGACCATTGAGAGTGCTAACAAAACAAAGGTTAGACTGACAAGAATTGGAGAAAAACATGCTTTCATTGCGAAAAAAGAAGATACTTTCTGCTGTGGTAGATGGCTATATCGAAAAAGCCTCCCCCGTAAGCAGTAAGGAAATACAAAAAAATTGCCTGCAAGATTGTTCTTCGGCAACCATTCGCAACGAGCTTTCTGCTTTGGAAAGCATGGGCTACCTCATTCAACCTCACGTATCTGCTGGTCGCATTCCCTCGGAAAAGGCATTCCGTTTTTACGTAAACGAACTAACCTACGAAAACTGCCTAACAGATGAGGAAACAAGTTTTATTGAAAACAAACTACTTCGCAAGCACGACAGTTTGGATGACGTTATCCAGCAAATCACTGACGTTGTGTCGCAAATTACTAACTACACGTCGGTAGTTGTCAAGGCAGACATGGCTGACAAAATTACTGCTATCAAGCTGTTGGACCTGTCCAACGGGCAGATGCTGGTGGTAATTGTTACCGAAACACGTGTTTTGAAGGATGGTATGGTAGATATCTCAGACGAGTTTGACGAACTGATGCTTTTGCAGGCGCAAGCGTGGCTCAACAGGTTGTTTGTGGGCAAACACATATCACAATTTTTGAACTTTACCTATCCATACACACTGACAAACGACCAATTCAAGCTTAACTCTCTTTTCAAAAAGATTATTGACGTATTGCGAAAACAATCACTTGCCAACGGTATGGACGTAACAATTTGTGGCGAACACAACATCTTTCAACACAGTGAGTACAGTGACGTTGCCAACGTACAAAAGTTTTTGAGCGAAGTTGGCTCAAAGGACAAAATGGCGCAGGTATTTACTGACGATGGTGGCCAAGACGGTTTTGTAACCATCAAAATTGGTTCATCAGAAAACGCCCCCGAAGGTTGCTCGGTAGTAACCAGCCGTGTGGCACTTGGTGCAAACATTGCCGGCTCTATTGGCGTAATTGGCCCAGTACGTATGAACTACAAAAAGGTACTTGCAGTACTTGACAAAATAAGCAACATCATCATTGATATGATGGGTAAGGAGTAACATGGAACAAACAAATCAAACAGCGCAACCAAGCGAAGTAACTTTGACGGAGCTTGAACAAGCACTAACAGCAGAAAACGAAAAACTTATTGCTCAGGTGGAAGAACTTACTGCCGAAAAGGAAAAACTCAGTAAAACTGTGGCGCGACTTCAATCGTCAGCAGACAAATCGGACACCTACCTCAACCAACTTGTAGCTATGAAAAACGATTTTGAAAGCTACAAACGCCGTATGAAGTTCAACGGCGAGCAAGCCAAGGCCGAAGGCATTGCAAGCGTGGTAACAAAGCTTATCGAAATTTGCGACAACTTTGAACTGGCAAGCAAACACCTTGATGGCGACAACTTGAAGGCTTTTCAAATGATTCACCAACAATTTATGCAAACATTGTTTAGCTTTGGTGTACAAATCATGGATGTCAAAGGTCAAGAGTTCGACTGCATGACAATGGAGGCGCTTTCTCAAATGGACTTTGGCGAAGAAAACAAAGGCAAAGTAGTGGAAGTTTACAAAAACGGCTACACACTTGGCGACAAAGTGCTTAGATATGCACAAGTTATTGTAGGAGCGTAAATATGAGAAACTGTCCCAGATGCAACACCACAATGGTGGAAGACTTGGAACTTCGCACAAATGACGGCTTGGGTATTTGTGTATCACAAAAGGGTTTGTTTGGCTCGGCAGTAGGCAAAGTGTCTTGTGCCGTTTGCCCCGAGTGTGGACACATTGAAACTTATCTCGAAAACACCGACAAAGTTAAAAAACTTGCAAACAAGTAGCTAACAACTTCAAAAGTAGCACCTAACAAACAAAACCAACTTTCATTGCGAAAGTGGAATATACAATAACAAAACAAAAACAAACAAAAATAAACTAAAAAAATAATGACGGCCAGGGCAACAAGTTTGCCAACGGCCTACAAAAAAAGGAGATATATTATGGGAAAAATTATCGGTATTGACCTTGGTACAACTAACTCTTGCGTTGCAGTATTGGAAGGTGGCGAACCTGTCGTAATTACCAGCGCAGAAGGCAACAGAACAACTCCATCAGTAGTTGGTTTTTCTAAAGACGGCGAACGTCTTGTAGGTCAAGTTGCAAAGCGTCAAGCTATTGTAAACTCTGACCGTACAGTAATGTCCATCAAACGTCACATGGGTACAAACTACTCTGTTAACATCGATGGCAAAGCACACTCCCCACAAGAAATTTCTGCTATCATCCTTGGCAAGCTCAAGGCTGATGCCGAAGCTTACCTTGGCGAAAAGGTTACTCAAGCAGTAATTACCGTTCCTGCATACTTTAATGATGCGCAACGTCAAGCAACAAAGGACGCAGGTAAAATTGCCGGCCTCGAAGTATTGCGTATCATCAACGAACCAACGGCTGCAGCACTTGCTTACGGCCTTGACAAGGGCGAAAACAAAAACCAAAAGATTTTGATCTACGACCTTGGTGGTGGTACGTTTGACGTTTCCATTTTGGAAATTGGCGACGGTGTATTTGAAGTTTTGGCAACCAACGGCGACACACATCTTGGTGGTGACGATATCGACCAAGTTATCATTGACTACCTTGTTGCTGAATTCAAAAAGTCCAACGGTATCGACTTGTCAACAGACAAGCAAGCAACACAACGACTTAAGGAAGCTGCAGAAAAGGCAAAGATTGAACTTTCCTCCACACTTAAAACAACAGTTTCCCTTCCATTTATCACAGCAGATGCAACTGGTCCAAAGCACTTGGAAGTGGAAATCACTCGCGCCAAGTTTGAAAGCTTGATTGATAACATCATCAAGCGCACAATTGTTCCTATGCAAAATGCAATGAAGGATGCAGGCGTTACAAACAGCGACCTTAACCGTGTAATTTTGGTTGGTGGTTCTACACGTATCCCAGCAGTTGTTGAGGCAGTTAAAAAGTTTAGTGGCAAAGAGCCATACAAGGGAATCAACCCAGACGAGTGCGTAGCTATTGGTGCTGCAATCCAAGGTGGCGTACTTGGTGGCGAAGTTAAAGACGTACTTTTGTTGGACGTTACTCCACTTTCTTTGGGTATCGAAGTTTTGGGTGGCGTAATGGCTAAACTCATTGACCGTAACACAACAATTCCTACAAGCAAATCTCAAGTGTTCTCCACAGCTG
>JAFTNE010000036.1 GCA_017452035.1 Clostridia bacterium | reverse complement strand
TGAACTTACGTGTGAAATCGTTAATAGCTACAATAGTAAATTTGGTAATCGAGCGCAATTTATTGAAAGCTTTTCTGTCCCAAATGCAGTTGCTATTATCTATACTGCAAAAACTGATAGTGTTGCAAATCCAAGCCTTGCAGTTACTTGTTATACCGAAAAGCAAGTTGCATCTGCAAGTAATATTGATTACTTAATTTATAAACCAGAGTTTATAGATAATCAAACTTTTCAAAACATCAACAAATTTGTTTATCTTGACCTACCTTCCTTTGCTGACTTGGAGTATGTCAAGAAAATATTGCCATACAATTTTGGTCTGGTTTGTCATAATATTGGACAAGTTCAATTTGCGCGAGAGTACAACCTACGCTACATTGCAGGGAGTGGACTAAACATTTTTAACGACTATATTGCAAACATCTTTGCCGATGCTGATACCTTTGTTTACTCGTATGAACTTACACTTGCAGAGATATCTGCTTTTGTCAACAAAAATGGTCTTGTTTTTGTAGACGGCAACATTACTCTTATGAAGGTAGTTCATTGCCCATACAAAGCGGTGTATGGATGTGAGTGTTCCACTTGCAAATGTGATGGTACACTTACCTATACCGATGAACTTGGCAATAACTTCAAAATTGTACGTAGACGTGACGCACGTTGCACGTTTGAAATAGTAAATGGGAAAAAGCTTTCTGTTGCAAATAAAATTACAAAGCCTGGAAGATTTTTGATTGACTATAACAGTGACGTTGTAACTCATTACAAAAAAATCAATGATGGACATATTGACGGCTATGTCGAAAGTCAGCCATATACAAAGGGCCGTCTGTTTAACAAAATTAACTAAAACTATGATTAACACTAAAACTTTAAACAAACTTCAATATTTTGATATACTTTTGCAGGTATCAGAGTTTTGCGTAAGTAGTGTGGCAAAACAGAAGGTTTTGGCATTGTTGCCTACGCAAGATTTTGACGAGTGTAAAAAGTTACTTGCCGAAATGGATCAAGCATACAATTTGTTCAAGTTTGAAACATCTTTTGATTTGTCAGTAGATGACGTATCGGAGATTTGTTCGCTTGCGCGAGTTGGATCTTGTCTGTCAATGGGGCAACTATTGCAAATAATGCGCGTGTTGCGCACTTCAAGACACTTGCAAGCATCGTTGTTTGTCGACTATGGCATAGATATCTCGCTACTGCAAGCTCGCGCTTACGCGTTGTTCAATGATAAACAGTTGGAAGACGATATCGACTTTGCAATTTTGTCCGATGAGGAAATGAACGACAAAGCATCAAATGAACTGTATGCCATTCGCAAACGTATCAAGGCAATAAATGCTGACATCAAACAAAAGTTACAAGGTTATACAAAAAATAGCGATCTATCAAAGTATCTTCAAGATTCAATTGTAACCTTGCGTGGCGATAGATACGTTATTCCTGTAAAAGCTGAGTACAAAGGGTACGTTCAAGGCATTGTTCATGACCAATCATCAACTGGTGCAACTTTGTTTATTGAGCCAATGGCGATTGTAAATTTAAACAACTCGTTGCGTGAGGCAATTTTGGAGGAAAAGGCAGAAGTACAACGTATTTTGCAGGCATTTACCGACCGTATTTCTCCTATTTCTAATCAAATTGCCATTGCCGAACAGACCATTTCAGACATTGACGTTATCTTTTCTAAGGTAAAATACGGCATCGAAAACAAATGCACCCTTCCACAAATCAACAATCAGGGCATAATTGATCTTAAAAAGGCGCGCCATCCGTTGCTTGACAAGCGCAAGGTGGTGCCAATTTCTGTAAAACTTGGCAAGGATTACGACATTATCGTCATTACTGGCCCCAATACTGGTGGCAAAACTGTTACTCTCAAAACAATTGGTTTGATGTGTTGCCTTGCAATGACGGGCATGCTTATACCTTGTCAAGAAGATAGTGTGGTAAGTTTCTTTGACGACATTTTTTGTGATATTGGTGACGAACAAAGTATTGAGCAAAACTTGTCTACTTTTTCCAGTCATATTACAAACTTACGAGATATTCTTGCTGTTTGTGGCAAGGGAAATCTTGTTTTGGTAGATGAAGTCGGCGCAGGCACCGAACCAAATGAAGGAACAGCTTTGGCGCTTGCAATTTGTGAGTTTTTACGCCGTAGTGGCGCAAAGTGTGTTGTCACTACACACTATGGCAAACTCAAAGAGTACTCTCTTTCAACCGACCGTGTAGAAAACGCTTCAATGGAGTTCGACTTGCAAACGCTTGCGCCCACATACAAGCTTATCATGGGCATGCCAGGTAGTTCTAATGCTCTTGTAATTGCTCAAAAGCTTGGCATGAGGCAAGACGTTATTGATTTTGCGCGTGATAACGTTGCAGACGAAAAGGCATCCTTTGAGCAAGCTTTGCAGTCGGCAGATAAAATTCGCAAGCAATACGAAGCTCAACTTGCAGAAATTGCGGCCATCAAAAAGCAACTTTTGGACGAAAAGAATCGTGCAAGCAAACTAAACGATACCTTGCAAAACGAGCGCGAAAAGCTTTTGAAGGGCTCGCGTGAGGATGCCAAGCGCATTATCGAAAAGGCCAAAGAACAAGCGCAAGAAATTATTGCAGAACTCAAAAACTTACTCGCTAGTGCAGAGTTATCTGACGGCGACTTGTTTTCTGCGCGCGCAACAGCAAAAAAACTTTCTGCTATTGATGTCGGTGGCACTGACGACCAAGAGGAAATCATCTTTACTGGCGAACAGGTCGATTTTGATAAGCTCAAAGTTGGTGACGTTGTATTCTCTCAAAAGATGCAGGTTCAAGTGAGAGTTATCGATATTCGATCCAAATCTCGAATCAGAGTTCGCAGTGGAAATATTACAACGGAAGTTAAAGCTGACGATTTGTTTTATAGCGTTGCTGAAACGAACAAAAAACGCACAAAGCATCATCTAAAATCTACAAACAAACCTAAGACGGAAATAAATACCAGACGTTTTGAAAATGAGATTAACGTTATTGGACAAACTGTTGATGAGGCAATAGCAAACGTAGATGCCTTTATTGATAGTGCAGTACTTGCTGGTGTAGGTACCCTTC
>JAFTNE010000035.1 GCA_017452035.1 Clostridia bacterium | reverse complement strand
TTTGCCATTACCCATTTGACTGGAACGCATCCAACACCTACTTTGAGGACTTTCCATTTTTACCCATACAAAACACTCAAACGCCACAAAATTTCGACGTTCTGTTGAAAGATTTCAAAAACTACGATGCCATATTTTTTGGTCACAAGCACGAGTATGCTGACGTGGTTGGCCAGCGCGTGTACGTAAACGTGGGTAGCCTTGGTTGCCACCCCAACGCGTGGGCGCAAGGCATTGTGATTGAGTATGACGACAACAGTTGGACGTACAGTCGTGTGCGTATTCACTACGATATGCAACAAGTCCACCAAGATATGCAACAAATACCTTGTGGCGAGCAACTTTACAACTTTTACTTTTTGAGGATAAAACCATGAAAATAGGATTTAACAACGCCAAATATTTGGAACTTCAACGTGAAAAAATTATGGAACGCGTAAGTGAGTTTGGTGGAAAACTTTACATCGAGTTTGGTGGAAAGCTTTTTGACGACTACCATGCATCACGCGTATTGCCAGGTTTTGAGCCGGACGCAAAGGTAAAAATGCTCACCACAATGAAAGACCAAGTGGAAATTATCATTGTTATTTCTGCAGTGGACATTGCTCACAACAAACTGCGCCAAGACCTTGGTATCACCTACGAGCAGGATGTTTTAAGAGGCTATGACGAACTTACTCGCATTGGTTTGTACGTTGGTAGTGTGGTTTTCTCGCAATTTGACGAGTCCAACGTAGCAGCAGTAAACTTCCAACGAAAACTGGAGGCCAACGGCATCAAGGTGTATCGCACCTACAACATTGATGGCTACCCAACAAAGGTATCCCATATTGTTTCGCCAGAGGGCTTTGGCAAAAACGACTACATCAAAACCTCTCGTAACGTCGTGGTTGTAACTGCCCCTGGTCCTGGCAGTGGCAAGATGGCAACCTGTTTGTCACAAATTTACCACGATGCTCAACACGGCATCAAATCGGGCTATGCCAAGTACGAAACCTTCCCCGTATGGAACTTGACACTTAACCACCCAGTAAACATTGCCTACGAATCGGCCACAGCCGACCTTGATGACCTCAACATGATTGACCCATGGCACTTGCAAGCATATGGTCAGTACGCTGTCAACTACAACCGAGACGTTGCAGTTTTCCCCGTGCTAAATGCCATTTTCACTCGCGTTTTGGGTACAAGCCCCTACAAATCTCCCACAGATATGGGCGTAAACATGGTGGGTTACTGTATCAGTGATGACCAAGTTTGCTGTGATGCAGCCAAGCAAGAGGTTATTCGTAGATATATGAACGCGCGCGTAGAGTGCAGAAAGGGCAACTGCTCCGAGGCATTGGTGGAAAAACTCAAACTTATGATGACCAAGTTGGACCTCAAAGCAAAAAACCGTCCCGTTATCGAAAAGGCTCGCGCTCACAGCGAGGGCAAGGATGGCCCTGTTGCTTGTATCGAACTTGCTGACGGCACCTACATCTTTGGTAAAACATCCCCACTTATGAGCTGTGGCTCAGCAGTAATTTTGAACGCGTTGAAGGTTTTGGCAGGTCTGCCAGACGTTCCACTTATTGCTGGTAGCGCATTGGAGCCAATACAAAAACTCAAAACGGAAAGTTTTGGCGAACACTCGGCCGAACTGCATATTGAGGAGGCACTTATTGCCCTTTCGGCATCCAAGTTTGTAAATCCAATGGCAAGCTTGGCATTGGAGCAAATTGGCAAACTGCGTGGATGTCAACTGAATACAACGGCAATTCCTCCAAAAGCTGATGCAAAAATCTATCGCAAGTTGGGCATCAACGCCACAAGCGATCCAATTTATGCAACAAACCAAGTGTATTTTGACTAAGCATATTTCAAATTTTGATACAAACTACACGCAAGTCGTACCAAGTTAGCATATGGCAACGGTGTCAATACTGTTGTGACAAAATAAAGGGAAAAATTACTATGAGTAAAACTGTATTTATACTTATCTCCATTGCATTGTTGCTAATCATTCTTTTTGTACCTAACTACTGTCCATCAGAAACTCTTGGAGAGACAGGTAAGTGGGAAATGCCACTTTTGGAAGGCAGATTGCTTATTTTTGCTACAATCATTTTGCCGGTGTTTTTTATAATTACTTACTCCAACACATACGAATTTAACGTTATCCCCGAATATATACCATTCATTGAACGCAAAAATTTGTGGGGTACGTTTGCATTTATTGTGTTATGCGCAGGAAATTTATTCTTGCAACTCACATTGGCCGACTCAACGGAGAATTTTCCGTTGGAAAAAATGCTTGGCATTTTCGCTCTTATCTCAGCTGTGTTGATTGCATTGCGCTCGATGATTTTAGATGGTGTTTGGGGCTTGCATCTCAATAGTAACTTTTCCGATCGTTTGATAAAGTTTTTCCGTACTGTAATCATATTGCTATTTATTGTGGCTGTGGCTTTGTCTTTTGTACTTCCATTGTTTAGCATTGACATTCCATCAACTGCACAAATTGACCAAATGTTCCCAGAAATTCAATTTGCCATCAACGAAGAATTTACAGCAACCTTTTGCATACTGATTGTGGCTGGCGCACTTGCGCTTGTTGTTGTGGTTTTTGCCCTCAACCAAGTTTTGGGACTTTTTGGTGGTGTTGCTGCAGCTGTTGTTGATGTGGCTCGTGGCGATTTTAGTGGCGCAACCACTCGCTCGAAAAAGGTAAATTGTCACAATTGCAAGAGTTTCCACTTCGACAGTAAGGGCAAACCTTCTTGCTACACATGTGGCAGATTGTGGTCCACTACACAAGATTGCCCCTACTATGATGAAAAATAACTAACATACATTATATTTACGCAAAAAAAGGACAAAGCATTTTGGTTGCTTTGTCTTTTTTGTTTTGCAAATCCATTTGCTGTTACATGTTTTTTAGTGAACAACAAGTTGCTGTTTTACTTTTATAGTGAGGCTACAAATTACTATTGTGAGTATTTGTGTTAGGCAACAAAAAAGGACAGGTGTTCTTTGCCTGTCCTTTGTAATTGTAACGCTATTATTCTTCTTCCAATGTGGAAACTTTGATAAGGTTTGTGCAAACCTTTGAGCCAAGTGGAAGTCCAGCAGTAATAACAATGTTGTCCCCTGGTTTTGCAAGTCCCATTTTGAGTACAGTTTCTTCGGCATGTTTGAGCATATCGTCACTGTTTTCAAAAATTGGGCTAATCACGGGGATAATACCCCAGCTTGTGGAAAGTTGGTGGTAAATTCTGTCGGTGGTTGTCATTGCAACAATGGGCATGCTTGGTCTAAAACGTGATACCATGCGCGCGCTGGAGCCACTTGCAGTGTACACAACAATTGCCTTTGCGCCAATGTCAAATGACGTGGAAACTGTTGCGTGGCTAATGGCGTCGGTGGAGTCCATCAAAGTAAATGGACTTGTTGCATACATATTTTTGTAGTCTACGTTGTTTTCTGCCTCTTCGCAGATACGTACCATTGTAGCAATGGTGTTTGGAGGGTTGATACCTACTGCGCTTTCGCCACTGAGCATAACACAGCTACTTCCGTCAAACACAGCGTTGGCAACGTCTACAATTTCGGCACGAGTGGGGCGAAGTTTTGTAATCATGCTTTCCAACATTTCGGTAGCAGTGATAACAAACTTACCTTGCATACGCGCGCGTGTAATAATCATCTTTTGCAATGCTGGCAACTTTTCGTAGGGCATTTCTACACCCAAGTCACCACGTGCAACCATGATACCATCACTTACTGCAATGATTTCGTCAAGGTTGGTTACGCCACTTTGACTTTCAATTTTTGCAATGATGCAACTATCTTTGCTACCATGAGAACGAAGGTAATCGCGTATTTGAAGGATGCTGTCAGCATCTTGAACAAAGCTTGCAGCGTAAAGTTCTGCGCCGTTTTTGATACCAAACTCCAAGTCCTTTTTGTCTTGTTCGGACAAAAATGGCATGTTGAGTTTTACGTTTGGTGCAAACAAGCCTTTACGGTCGGAAAGCATACCACCGTTTTCGGCAACAGCGTGGATGGTGGTGTCTTCGATACCAACAATTTCAAATACAAGCAAACCATCGTTGAGCAAAAGTTTGCCACCAACAACAATATCTTTGTACAAATCTTTGTAAGTAACACTAACTTTGGTGTTGTCGCCTACAACGTCTTGGCAAACAAAGTCGAAGTTTTGCCCTTCAACAATTTCTACTTGGCCATTTTCAAAAGTGCCAATACGCACTTCGGGGCCTTTGGTATCAATCATGATGGGTATTGGCATACCAAGGCTACGTCTTACCTTTTTGACGTTGTCAATTTTTGATTGATGTTCGGCGTAAGTTCCGTGACTCATGTTGATACGAGCAACGTTCATGCCAGCAAGGGCCATTTTTTTGATTTGGTCGTAGGTGCTGCTGGCAGGGCCAAGAGTACAAACTATTTTGGTTTTTCTCATACAAAACCTCCAAAAATTATCTTTCCAATGGTGTCAAAGTGTGCAAACCACTTGCCACCTACTACAACAATTATATACCTATTGTCAATATTTGTAAATAGAGTGACACCAAATTTGCTAAAAAGTTTTTTAAGGGGCAAAATGCAATTTTACGGCGTAAAATGGTAGACAAATTTTGATAACAAGTATATAATTAAGTTACCCTAATTGAGGGAAAAGGAGAAAAAGACTATGGCTCACAAAATTACTAACGATTGTATTGCATGTGGTGGTTGCCAAAGCGTATGTCCTTGCGACGCTATTAGCGAAGGCGATGGAAAATACGATATCGCAGCTGATCTTTGCGTAGATTGTGGTGCTTGCGCAGAACAATGTCCTGTTGGCGCTATCGAAGAAGCGTAAACACAAACCTTATCACGCCCGTGACTTCAAGCCACGGGCTATTTTTTTTGTCTTGCTCACAAGTTTTGTTTGCTTTTTGCTAACTTAAACACAGGCTCGCCATTTGGGAGAGCTGTCACGATAGGATAGTGCTAACGAGCTTTGCTCGTCCGTTATTAAATAGGCAATATTATTTCAAATCATTGTATTTTGCCACAAACTGTGGTAAAGTATTGCTAACATAAACGTGCAACCACTTGCACAAAGGAGTATCATCATGCAACAAGCATTGCAATTTTACATTGAACAACGCAAAAAAATCTTGGCACAACAATACGCAGGTTTTCTCATTTCGTGGGATCACGAAACACAAGCCACCGAACAAAGCGTCATGGCAAATGCCGACCAAATGGGTGTGCTTTCTGCTTACAGTTACGAACTTATGACGGATGCTCGCTTTGAAAACGCCGTAGAAACATTGTATGCACACAAAGACCAATTGGACGCTGTTTTGGCGCACGAAATTGAAGTTACCTACAAAAACATCCAAGAAACCAAAAAAATTCCTGCCGACGAGTACGTAGCTTACAGTCAACTTATGTCGGAGGCCTACCCCATCTACGTACGCGCAAAACGCGATAACGACTTTGAACTGTTCCGTCCTTATCTGGAAAAAATTGTCGACTACGTTCGCAAGCAAACCGTTTGGCTTGCCACCGACAAACTCAATGGCTACGACGTTTTGTTGGATATGTACGAACCCAACTACAACCAAGCCAAGTATGATGCGTTTTTCCACCTTCTTCGCGAAAAACTTGTTCCGGTGGTAAAAAAGGTTACCGAAAACCCTGCACCCATCCCTGCTTGGGCAAACCAAGTTTGGGACAAATCCAAGCAAGTGGAGTTTTGCGAGTACCTTCGCGACGTGCTTTGCTTTGACAAATCTCGTGGTATCATGGCAGAAAGTGCCCATCCATTTACCACCAACTTTGGCACCGAAGACGTTCGTATCACAAACTTCTACCACGAAGACCTTTTGATTTCTTCCATTTTCTCGGTAATTCACGAAACAGGCCACGCACTGTATGAGCAACAGGGCGACAAGGCCCTAAACGGCACGTTTTGCAGTGGTGGCGCAAGTCTTGGTATGCACGAAAGTCAATCGCGCTTTTACGAAAACCTGATTGGCAGAAGTTTAGAGTTTTGGCAAGTACATTTTGCAAAACTTCAACAAATTTTTGCTCCACAGTTGGATGACGTAACAGTGCAAGATTTTGTTGCCTACGTCAACCGTGCAGAGCGCAGTTTTGTACGCACCGAGGCAGACGAGTTGACCTACCCACTTCACGTAATGCTCCGTTACGAAATTGAAAAGCTACTTATTACTGGCCAACTTCAAGTAAAAGATTTGCCCAAATATTGGAACGAAAAGTTTACCGAGTACTTTGGTATTACTCCTCCAACGGACGTTTTGGGCGTTTTGCAAGATATGCACTGGGCAGGTGGTAGTTTTGGTTACTTCCCCACATACGCCCTTGGCTCTGCCATTGCATCACAACTGTATTACCACATGAACAAAGATTTTGACATTGCCCAAAGCCTTGCAAGTGGAAACACACAAAAGGTAAACGACTGGCTCAAAGAGCATATTCACAAGTATGGTTCAAGTATGTACCCCGACCAAATTTTGCGCCTTGCCATTGGCGAAGATTTTGATGCCAAGTACTACGTAGATTACCTTGTAAATAAGTATCTAAAATAGTTCAAACACGTCAGTATCAATTTTTAAAAACAAACACACAGCAAACAACTGTTACAGCTATCAACACATATCTCAAAACAACCAACGTATGACACTTCTTATTCCGTGCGCTACTGGTGTCGAAGCAGTAGTCAAAAGACAACTTTATATGCTTGGCTATGGCGACTGTCCTGCAATTAACGGTCGTATAGTGGTGGAAAACTGCACTTGGCGTGACGTTGCCCGTCTAAACGTGTTTCTTCGCAGTGGCGAAAGGGTTCTACTTCGTCTTGCAACCTTCCAAGCAACCACCTTCGATATGCTTTTTGAAGGTGTTGCAAAAATTCACTGGGAGGACATCATCGACAAAAATGGCAAAGTGGTTGTAGTTACCAAAAGTATTGGTAGCAAGCTTTTTGCCCATCACTCCATCCAAGCCATTGGTAAAAAGGCCATTGTTTCGGTACTGCAACAAAAGTACGGACTGGTTGTGGAAAGTGGTGCCGAGTACAAGGTGGAGCTGGACATCACTAACGACGTTGTTTCCGTCAATTTGGATACCACTGGCGTAGGTCTACACAAGCGTGGATATCGCACGCTGAACTACACTGCGCCATTGAGGGAAACAACTGCGGCTGCATTGATTGACTTGTCCGTTTGGAACCCCGACAAAATGTTTACCGACCTGTTTTGTGGTAGTGGAACTTTACCTATCGAGGCAGCAATGAAGGCACTAAAAATTGCCCCCGGTATGGACCGAGATTTTGCCTTTATGCAGTGGGGTTGCGTGGATGACGACGCCTACGACCTTGCTCTTGAAGAGGCAAACGACATCCGTGTTGACAGGCCACTTAGCATCATTGGTGGAGATATCAACCCAAAGGCCATCGAAATTGCCAACTTCCATGCAAAGCAAGCAGGTGTGGATAAGTACGTCAAGTTCAACCTGCGCAATGCCAACGAGTTTATTACCAAAAGTAGCTTTGGTGTAAACATCAGCAACCCACCCTATGGCGAACGTATTGGCAACATGGCCGAAGTTAAGCAAATTGCCAAGGATATGGGCATGCTGTATCGCAAATTGGACAAATGGAACTTCTACTTTTTGTCGCCCTATCAAGATTTTGAGCGCGATTTTGGCAGACGTGCCGACAAAAAACGCTACTTCTACAATGCCGATATCAAATGCTCTTTTTACACCTTCAACGGCCCAAAACCAACAAAGTAGGGCAGTGTAATAATGTTAAATAGCGTAACAATAAATACTAACAAAACAAACCTCTCGCAATGCCGAGAGGTTTTTGCATATTTGTTGCAATTTTTCTTTCTATTTTTTCATTCCAATATATCTCAACAGTGGTAATGTTAGTATTGTAAGGGAGGGGTTGCCCCTCCCGTTAAATGGCATTTTAAACCATGTGTAGTTGTTTTTTTGTAATTTATTACAATTTGCAATTTTGCAATAAATTGAATTGTAGTGTTTTTGCATATTTGTTGCAATTTTCGTCAACATGGTAGATTTTTTGCGCAAGTGTATGGTGTACAATGTCGCAAACTACGTGTCGAGGTGGCAATATGTATTGCAAGCGTATACTAATTTTGCAACAAACAAATAGTCGTTTTGCCGAGCAGGGCAAGCAACTGTGTGGAATGGTCAAACTGGTCAACTCTGCCAACCAAACAACGGTAACGGTATTTGTTACCAATGCCGACGTCAAAACGGAAGGGGAGTGGTGGTTACTGCTGAACTTTGGTGGTAAGTGTGTTTCTCACAAGTTGCAAAAGTTGGCAAACGATAGTTTTGCACTGCAACAACTTTCCTTGCAAGAGGTGGCGTGTCTACTTGTCAAAAGAGAGCAAAGCTATTTTGAGGTGGCAAGGGCGCATCTTGGTAGTGCCCTTTTGTGTGATTCATTGGTAGCATACATGCAAACCTTGCCCAAAACATCCATGACGCCTTACGAGCAGTTTGTAGCATCCACAAACAACTTTTATCCCGATGTAACGGTGGACGTCAACGCCCTCA
>JAFTNE010000034.1 GCA_017452035.1 Clostridia bacterium | reverse complement strand
TCGCCCAAATGCATCGGGAATAAACGAAAGCTCCCTTGACGGTGTTAAAAAATTTGTAGCTCAACTGGATAAACTTGGTGTAAATGCGCTGTACGTTGAAACCTTTTGGGATGGCATGACAACTTACAAAAGTGATGTTCTTGATAGTCAACACCCACGTATGGCAAGCTACAACTACGGCGAATATGGCAATGACTACACTTTGGCACTTATCTCCGAGTGTCACAAAGTAGGTATTGAAGTTCATGCTTGGGTGGAGGTGCTAAAAGCTGGCGTGGTGGGGCAAAATCCACCACCTTACATAAAGTCAGAGTGGCTTTGCAAAAATTTGGATGGAGACAGTTCAGATAACTATCTCGACCCCACTCATCCCCAAGTTCAACAGTTGTTGTTAGACCTTGTTGAGGAGATGCTACAAAAGTATCAATTTGATGGTATCAGTTACGACTACATCAGGTATGCCGAAACGGGCGAATATGGTGGGTATATCGATTGTGGATTTACCGATAACTCCGTTGCGCTTTTTGCAAGTCAGTATAATTATGTGGGAACAAATCTTACTCAAGACTTAAAACAAGATGCCACCTTGCGTGCTAATTGGCACAAATTTAAGCAAGATGCCGTAACAAATTTGGTGGGCATGCTTTCCTCTCACATAAGGAGCGTCAAACCCAGCGCAGTTATTTCTGCCAGCCCCTATGGCTATGTGGACGGAGCAAAGTCTATTTACATGCAAGACATTGATACCTGGCTTACACGTGGCTATCTTGACGTGGTTCTTCCCATGATATACACCGAAGATGCCGATTTGCTCTCTGCAACTGCGGTTGATTTTCAAAAGTATTACAAAACAACACTTACCTATGTGGGAATATCCCCATTGTATAACGGTGCAGATATCTACAAAAACCAACAGCTTACCGATGCCATACAAAGTTTGGGGCTTGCCGGAGCGTCACTCTTTGCCTCGCAAAACTACGTTACTCGCAACGAGCATTATAACCAACTTATTGTTGACGTGTTGTCTTGTTCCACTGCTACTGGCAAGTCTGTTACGCCCACAAGTGATGTCAACGTTGTGTTTTCTGCCTGGAAAAATCTTCTTTTGGACAGGTTAGACAGAATTTACTCGCAATATGTAAATGATGACGAATACAAACTTATTAATAGTTTTGACGAGCAAACAAAAGTAGTGTTGCAAAGCCCAAAGGACGTAGCCCACCTACTCAAAAAGTTGGATGAGCTAAAAGCGCACGCAAATAACTTCAAAAACCAAGCAGTGCGCAACAAACTCGTTCAAGAAATTGACTACATCTATCGCATTTTGGATACAAACATATCTCGTCAGCTTATACGTGGAGGGTATTGGGATGTGGAAAACAATCCACAAAGGCCAGACGTTTACACCATAGATTTTTCCAAGTAAAACAAGTATCTCAAAAAAACAACAGCCATGTAACAATGTGTACGTGGCTGTTTTTACATCCTGCCAAAAGTTGCATTATTTGCAACGTAGTGGTATAATTGTGTGACAAGTGTATCGCAGAGGAGAAAACTATGCATAAGTTTGACACAAAAATTCAACATCTAAAATACAAAGTGCTACGCGAAGTGGCGCGTCTTGCCTGGAACGACCAACTGCTGGATAACGTTTTGGATATTCCTTCCAGGATTGTCCCCGGCAAAAAAGCAACAATGCGTTGTTGTGTCTACAAGGAGCGCGCAATTCTTGGCGAGCGTGTAAAGTTGGCTTTGGGTGGAGATAAATCTAATCCAAATGTGATTGAAGTTATAGAGATTGCCTGTGACGAGTGTCCCGTTGGTGGTTACGAAGTTACCAACGCTTGCCGTGGTTGTCTTATGCACCGTTGTGAAGACGTTTGCAAGTTTGGCGCTATTTCCTTTGACGGTTACCACGTTGCGCATATCGACAAATCCAAGTGTCGCGAGTGTGGCGCTTGCGCAAAAGTTTGCCCATACATGGCAATTGTAAGCAGAAAACGCCCCTGCCAAAACGCCTGCAAGGTAAAGGCAATTTCTATGAATGACGACCTTGAGGCGACAATTGATCCAAACAAGTGTATTCAATGTGGCGCATGCGTTTACCAATGCCCATTTGGTGCTATTTCCGACAAGTCCTACATTGTTGATGCCATCAATATCTTGAAGGATTCCTCACAAAATGGTGGCAAAGTGTTCGCCATTGTTGCGCCAGCAATTGCCAGTCAGTTTTCTCACGCCAAGCTCGAACAGGTAGTAACGGGCATCAAAAACCTTGGTTTTACCGACGTTATCGAGACGGCATTGGGCGCAGATATGGTGGCTTTGAGCGAGTCGCGCGAGCTTGCCGAAAAGGGGGTTTTAACAAGTTCCTGCTGTCCTGCATTTGTGCAGTACATCAAAACACAATTTCCACAACTGGTGGACAAAATTTCCCACAACATGTCGCCAATGGCAACACTGGCAAAGCACATCAAGCAACAACATGCCAATGCAAAGGTGATTTTTGTTGGCCCATGCACAGCCAAAAAGGCCGAGGCGCAACTGGAGCAAGTTAAGGAGTACGTTGACTGCGTACTTACCTTTGAAGAACTGCAAGCGCTGTTTGATAGCAAAGATATCGACCTTACAACGCTAGAAGAAACTGCGTTGGACAACGCATCCTACTTTGGACGTTTGTTTGCAAAAAGTGGTGGACTTACATGTGCAACGGCACAAGCTATGGCAGAGCAAAACATCAATTTTGCAGTAAAACCCGTTGTTTGTGATGGTATTGAGGCGTGTCGTATGGCACTGCTAAAACTCAACAAAGGCCTGCTTGACGGCAACTTTATCGAGGGTATGGCATGCATTGGTGGTTGTGTAGGTGGCGCTGGTAACCTTACCCACTCCACCGAAAAAAGCGCTGGCAAAATCGACAAACACAGTCAACAATCGGGTAAAAAAACCATCAGCTCAGCCGTTGGGGACGAACAATAGGGTTTGATGAAATTTAAGGTTTGCTTCAAACGCTGGCTGTTTTTGACAGCAAAAGGACTGTGAATGTGAAAAAGGCTCTCACTTTGGGAGAGCTGTCAGCGTTAGCTGACTGAGAGGGCAGACAATCAACCATTTATTACGATAGTGTCAAATTGAAAAATATTTTTACAAAGGAGCAACTCAAATGAAAAGAATTTTTGTAATAGCATTGTTGTTGGTTATGCTGTTTACGCTTACATCCTGTGGCGAAGGCTACGTAAGCTCCTACCGTGCAGTTTTGCTTGTTCGTCAAAACACAACGCACAGTTGCAGTGCAAGTTTCCATTCTCTTACAGGCACGCTTGTGTTCAAGGTTAAGCGTACGGATGACGGCGAAGGCGCAGTCAATTACTCCGTAAAAGTTACCAAAGGGGAAATTCGCTTGTACTACGACAGTTTGGGACAAAAGGAAGAGCTTGCCGTTGTAACTGCTGGTCAAACAGTAAATACCAGTGGTGGCTACGTAGAAAAGGGCTACCGTGTGTACGTTATTATTGAGGCAACCGAGGACACCCAAGGGGAAGTTTCGGTGGAACTCAACGGCTAAAAGACACATTGGCGCACTTTGCTTGTGTGTAATAAAGGTTAGTATTTAGATAAAACACAAATAGATTTTTACATAAAAATGCAAACAAAAAAGCACTCCAAGTATTTCTTGGGGTGCTTTGTGTTTTGTGCAAATATGTTATTTTTAGCACACGTGGTGCGTTTTTTACTAAAATCAATACTCCAATTGTTTGTGTTTTCCCTCTCAAAATGAGGAGTTTTGTGCATCTCAATTAGTATTGGTTGATGTTGCCCACCTTTACTTGGAAATTTACTCCACAAAAATCTGGGTACTTTTGTTTGAGACGATTAATGAGGTTTTTGCCCTCTCTAAATAGGTCGTTCATAACTTCCTCTTGGAAATCTTGGGCATCTCTAACCATCATGTCGTATTCGCTTTGCGTTTCTGCCGAGCAACCACTTGTATCAAGGGTAAAGTCTACTGTAAAGTAGGCGTCGTCGCCATAGTGAGAAAAGCTTACGTCACTACGAATGGAGCAATCGAAAGGCAGGTTTCTACTGCGACTGTTGTCGCTGGCAATGTCGTCCATGTAGTAGTCAAGTTGGCTGTCGCCTTCGCTGTAACCACTTGTACTACTGCCGTAACTGGATGAGTAACCAGAACTACGTCCCGAGCCACCATAACTGCGAGAGGGCTTGCGTTTTGGGATGTAGTCGTCATCACTGTCGGGCAGTGACGCACCAATGCTGTCCATAATCCAGCCGTGCTTTTTGTAGAACTTGAACAAGGGGATAGTGCCCAAAATTGTAACGACAATCATTGCTATCATCAAAGGTACAGCGCCAAAAACGGAAAGCAGTTGGATTACAAGACCAATCACCCCACCGATAATTGCGCCACCAATGGGCAAAACGGGGATAAAGCCACGAGGAGCATCGTAGTAGTCAACAAGCGTCGCCAACCAAAGTGTTGCCACCGTCATAGGCATTGCGCCACAAACAAAAATTCTTTCCAAAATGTTAAAGCTGTAGAAGTCACCACCGCCCATCAACAGGTCTTGGATGGAGTGAATGTCTTGTGGTTGTGGGAACAAATCTTGGTAGGACGCTGCAAATGCGCAAAACATTCCAAAGGTAACGCACAGCCAAAACAAAACGCGTCCAAATCCGCCCAAAAACTCCAACAAATCGCCAAACAGGCAAAATGCAAAACCAACGACAATCGCTCCAAACAATCCGGCGCATTCCTGTCCGTTGGCACTTCCCAAGCCTACCAAAAGTCCAATTACAACAATGCTTAACAAAAATCTACCTAATTTCATAAAATTCCCTCAGTTTGTATATAATTTCCCAAAAATTCCCAAAGTTTATCTATATGCTATGAACAACCAACAAAGTCAACAAACGTTACCGTGTCCATTGTCTGCCGACTATGGAGCGCCCAATGCTTTTTCGATTTGATACACTCTGCCCGTTTTGTCAGCAAGCGCAACAACTTGACTGTTCATCAAAATACAGTCGCGTTATTTTCGCACTTGTTTACGCTTACGACGTGTATTTTTAGTACTCGCTGACGTCGCCCAATTTAACTTCGAAGTTAACACCGGGCCAGCCTTTGTATTTTTGTTTCAAACGGCCAATTATTTCCTTGCCCTCGCGGAAGAGGTCATTCATAACTTCCCTTTGGAATTTTTGCGCATCGTTTATCATTAGGTCGTATTCTCTTTGTGTTTCGGCAGAGCATACACCTGTGTCAAGGGTAAAGTCTACTGTAAAGTAGGCATCGTCACCATAGTGGTAAAAGTGAGGGTTACTGCTGATGGAGCAATCGAAAGGCAGGTTTCTACTGCGACTGTAGTCGAGAGCAATGTCATCCATGTCGTAGTCCAGCTGTTTATTGCCTTCGTATTCGTCATCATTTGAATCATTGTCATAAGAACTGCTACTGCTTGAACTACTGCTATAACTACGGCCAGAGCTACTTCCACTTGAGTCGTAATCGCTATCGGTATCGCCGTCAAGATAGTCCATTAGCACTTCCTCGTTATTCAAAATCCAACCGTTTCGTTTGTAGAACTTGATCAAAGGGATGGTCATAGCTACTGTTACAGCAACTGTCAAAACAAACAAAACTACTGGGCCAAGGTTGGTAAGTAGTTGAATCAGCAATCCAACAATTCCGCCGACAACAGCTCCACCAACGGGCAAAAGGGAGGTAAACCAGCGCGAAGCAGCGTAGTGGTCTACAAGAGTTGCCATCCAAAGTATTGCAATGGTCGCAGGCATCGAGCCACAGAGAACTATCTTTTTAATGGTGCTGTATCCAAAATATGACCCATTGTGACTGAATATATCTGTAAACGAGTAGATGTCATCTGGATGAGGGAACAGCTCTCCTATCACTGTTGAAATTTGTCCAATCATCAATGCGACCACACTGCCCCAAAACAAAATTTTACGCAGTATAGCAGTGAAGTTTGTGCACATCATAAGGTCCAACAAATCCCAAAACACGCAAAATGCAACACTTACCAAAAGAGGGCCCAAACTCGCGCCATCAAAGTCCCCACTGCCCTCGCTTGTCAAGATGGCTATTAGCGCGCAAACACCAAAAGTTCCCAGCAATCTTCCAATTTTCATACTATCTCCTCGATTTTTGTATTCTAATTTTGTTGATTTAGTCCACCCTCAACGAACAGCCTGCAAAGCCAATGGTACTTTTGTGGTCGTTGCGCACTAACAATTGAGCGCAATAACTCAGTTTTGTGCGAAAACCTCGGTTTTATCGTCTACAAGCGTAGCAACAAATACGCATAAGTTATAACACAATATATGTCCATTGTCAAGTAACGGGGTACAAACGGGCAATTGCTTTTGCTTATTCCTATTGACAACTTTGCAATCTGCTTGTATAATTAAGCCAACAATATTTTGAAGGAGGCTTTTAGATATGCCAATTCCAACCCCTCACATTTCTGCAAAATTGGGCGATTTCGCTCCAACTGTTTTGATGCCCGGCGATCCACTTCGCGCAAAGTTTATTGCTGAAACATATCTTACGGACGCCAAACTCGTAAACAACGTTCGTGGCGTTCAAGGTTACACAGGTCTTTACAACGGCAAGCGTATTTCCGTTATGGCAAGTGGTATGGGTATCCCATCCATTGGTATTTACAGCTACGAACTGTTCAATTTCTACGGTGTAGAAAACATCATCCGTATTGGTTCTGCCGGAGCAATTCACCCTGATCTCAAAGTGCGCAACCTTGTTTTTGGTCAAGGCGCATGCACAAACTCTAACTATGCTCACCAATTTGGTATGCCTGGCACAATTGCTCCCATTTGCTCATTTGACCTTTTGCAAAAAGCAGTAGCGCAAGCAGAAAAGATGGGTGTAACTTACAAAGTTGGCAACATCTTGGCAAGCGATACCTTCTATGATGATGGCGCAGGTTCTGCCGTTTGGGGCAAAATGGGCGTATTGGCAGTAGAAATGGAGTCTGCCGCACTCTACCTCAACGCAGCGCGCGCTGGCAAAAAAGCGCTTTGCATTTGCACAATTTCCGACCACCTTCTAACTGGCGAAGAACTCTCCTCCGAAGAACGTCAAAACTCCTTCCACGAGATGATGCAACTTGCATTGGAAATCGGCACACAAGAGTAGTTTGACCAGCACTTGCTTTTGCCCCAAAAAAATCGATTACAATACATAGAAAAAGGATGTCGCATTGACATCCTTTTGTTTTGCCATTAAATGTTTGTTTTTGTGTGCTTAAAGTGCAACTTTTGTGCAGTAGGGCTAAATTACAGCAATCTTTTTGAGTAACGCTTTGTGTGGTCCACGGTAGTCGTTGTGGGTAACAATTTTGTTGGAAAGTCCAAGTGTTGCAAGGGCATCACTCAACTTACCACTGATGGAAATTCCTGTCAAGGCAACCTTTTTGTTTCCGTCAAAGTAGTAGGCAAGACGAACTTCGCCACCAATGTAGTCGTTGTAGATATCCACTTGCAAACCACTCATAGATACGCACTCGAAGTAGGGTTCACGTTGGATATCGCTTTCGCTAACAGTGCCAGCGCACACTTCCATGCAAGGCAACACACCTGTAATCTTTTCGCCAAGATATTGTCCAAAGCGATTACTTCCGTGGTAGTTAACAACAATACCGTCTTGAATAGCAACTGTGTCCACGAGAGTTACGCCGTCGCCATCAAACAAACTGTTACGGTGGCTACCCTCAATTTTGCCACAAAGCTTTACTGTCAACTTGTCGCAATCGCCCTTTTGAAGGTTATCGCCCTTTTTGAAGGCGTTGGAGTGACTGTACACCGAACCAAAGCCCAGTTCGCCAGTGATTTCCCAAAGTAGATTTGCAATTTCATGCGCGTTCAAAATAACGGTGCAGTTGGGGATTACGACTGGT
>JAFTNE010000033.1 GCA_017452035.1 Clostridia bacterium | reverse complement strand
TGCTGGTGCAAAATATTATAATGCAAGTCAATGTATGGTAATTACAAATAGTAGATTTACTAATGCTGCTAAAAAATTAGCTTATGCGACAGGGGTTATTCTCTGGGATCGAGATACTATAATCGAAAAAATTGAAGAATAATTGATAAGAGTTTATGGCTATATCAGCATTGAAAAAAAATGAAATTATTAATTACTTAATTGAGAAAGTAAATACAGCCTACGGCTGATGATATACTCGCTTTGGCGAGATATGCTCGTCAAAGCGGATGAGATACACGCTAACGCGAGATGATATACCATTGCTTTCGCAATGGATAAAAAAATTCGACAAGTCGAAACTTGTCGAATTTTTTGGCTAGGGTAGCAGGATTCGAACCTGCGAATCACGGAGTCAGAATCCGTTGCCTTACCGCTTGGCGATACCCCAATATATTTTTATTATGCAACTGTTTGCTGAGTGTATTTTCCGAAAACAACAAGTTGCAAAGAGTTGTTTATCTTTGCGCGCAAAACGCTATCACTCCCAAATGGTAGTGTGGTTGCACTTGCAAAGGTAAGTGGAAATACCATCATCAGCTAAAAAAGTATAAACCTGTTTTGTAGTTTTGTCAATGTAATTTTTACCAAAACAAAAGCACATCTTGTCGATGTGCCCTTTCAAACAGTATCAATGGTTCTATTTGGCAGGTAATCAAAAGGTGCATACATGATGGTATGCACACACGTTTGCGTATTTACAATATGACGATACGTTACCCCAAATGTTCGGTTTGTTGCTGTAAGTCGTAAAAAGTGCGTCCCGGTTTTTGGGGACGCACTTGTGTTTTTACGGATTATTCAGCTGTGGGTTCTTGAGCTTGTTTTTTGTCGCCAGCGTGAGCAACAACGTTTACCAAAATACCCAAAATCAATGCGCATGCAACGGAAGTGATTGTAACTTTGCCAAATGTCAATTTCATGCCACCAACACCGGCAATCAAAATTGTAGATACTACAAACAAGTTGCGGTTGTCTTGTAGGTCAACTTGTTGCAACATCTTTAGACCAGATACTGCAATAAAGCCGTACAAAGCAACGCAAACACCACCCATAACGCAACTTGGAATTGTTGCAAGGAATGTGGAGAAAGGACCAACAAAGGAAATTACAATTGCCATAATTGCTGTGTAAACAATTGTGATAACGCTTGCATTTTTGGAGATAGCTACGCAACCAACGCTTTCGCCATAGGTTGTGTTGGGGCAACCACCAAAGATAGCACCAACCATACTACCAACACCGTCACCAAGCAATGTACGGTTGAGACCTGGGTCTGTAATCAAATCGTGACCGATAATTGTGGAAAGGTTTTTGTGGTCTGCAATGTGTTCTGCAAAAACTACAAATGCAACAGGAACGTAAGCTACAGCAATAGTGCCAATGTAAGCACCGTCAATCTTTTCAAAACCACCAAGCGCCTTGATGAATGTGAAATCAGGGTACCATTGGATGTTTTGGAATTTTGCAAAGTCAATGATTTGCAAAGCTGGGTTTTCGGTAGCGATACCAATAACTGTAAAGATTGTTGCAACCAAGTAACCAGCAAGGATACCCATAATAAATGGAATCATGCTAATCATCTTTTTGCCGTAAAGTGAGCAAATGATAACTACAAACAATGTAACAAGACCACAAACAAGTGCAACGTATGGGTTAGCAACTGGTGTAAGTGTTGCGTCAACTACGCTACCTTTGAACAAGTCGCCAACGGCGTTTCCACTGAGGGAAAGACCAATGATTGCAACAGTTGGTCCAATTACTTGTGGAGGCATAACTTTGCTGATCCAGCCTGTACCAACGCGTTTTACAACAAATGCGATAACAACGTATACAAGGCCGGCAAAAATTGCGCCAAGGATAAGTCCCAAGTAACCAAGTTCAACAGTGGTAGCACCAGCAAATGCTGCGCCCATTGAGCCAAGAAAAGCAAAAGAGGAACCCAAAAATACAGGACTCTTGAATTTTGTGAAAAGGAGATAAATCAGTGTGCCTGCGCCTGCGCCAAACAAAGCAGCTGCTGCTGACATACCATTACCGATAATGGCTGGCACTGCAATTGTTGCCGCCATGATTGCCAACAATTGTTGCAACGCAAAGATGAGCGTTTTACCAAAAGGTGGCTTGTCTTGGATGTTGTAAATCAAGTTTGATTTTTGCATTTTTGCTTCCTCCGTAAAAATATTAAGTTAGTGTTTGTTTGGACTATTTCAAAGTTTTCCTTTCAGTCGTACCCCGAAAAACCCCAAATTGTCGGTATTTTAGCATAAGTGGACTTTGTTCGTCAAACGTTAAAAGTGGTATTTTTAAAGTATTTTTTCATTTTTAGCCACTGGTGTTTTAATGTCGCAAATTTGCGACTTTTGGTGTATGTTGCTTGACATCAAGGTGTTGTGATGGTATACTTAAAATTACCCCCATTTGTGGGGTTTTGTTTTAAGTAGCATTGTTTTAGTAAAAGGAAAGGTGCCTTATGAAAAGTCTTGTAGAATTGTACAAAATAGGTTGTGGACCATCCAGTTCGCACACAATGGGCCCAGAAAAGGCTGTCAAGTTGTTTTGTGAGGCCTACCCTCATGCAACAAGCTACAAGGTTACGTTGTACGGCTCTTTGGCGCTAACGGGCAAAGGACACGGCACCGATGCTGTTATCAAAAAGACGGCAACAAAACCAGTGGAAATTGTGTTTGACGCCAAAACAACCAACCTTCCACATCCCAACACAATGGAAATTTTTGCCCTTGATGGCGCAAACCAGTTGGGCTTTTGGCGAGTGTTTTCCGTAGGTGGTGGCGCAATCGCAGTGGAAGGCCAAGCATCCATCACTCCACTTGAGGTATACCCACACAACTCATTTGAGCAAATTTGCGCATTTTGTCGCGCAAACGAAATAACTTTGCCACAGTACGTTGAGCGTTTTGAGGGAGTTGCCATTTGGGACTACCTTGCTAACATTTGGGGTGTTATGAAACAATCCATTGACCGTGGTCTTGTGGCTGAGGGAGTTTTGGCTGGTGGTCTTGGTACCGAGCGCAAGGCAAAAATTTTGTACAACGGCGTTCATCCAGATGAAACTACTGCCACCCACGAAAACCGTATTGTTTGCGCCTATGCTTTTGCTGTCAGCGAAGAAAATGCCAGTGGTGGCACAATTGTTACAGCCCCCACGTGTGGCGCGTGTGGCGTGTTGCCAGCTGTGTTGAAGTACCAACAAACAACCAAAGGTTTGACGGAACAACAGGTACTTGAGGCCCTTGCAACGGCAGGAATTATCGGTAACCTTATCAAGACAAACGCATCTATCAGTGGCGCTGAATGTGGTTGTCAAGCAGAAATTGGCTCAGCTTGCAGTATGGCAGCTGCAGCAGTTGCACAAATTGGTGATATGGACCTCGACCAAATTGAGTACGCTGCCGAAATAGCAATGGAACACCACCTTGGACTTACCTGCGACCCCATTGGAGGTTTGGTGCAAATACCATGTATCGAGCGTAACGCAGTTGCAGCAATGCGTGCATTGAACGCAGTATCATTGGCAACCTTTCTTACTCACACACGCAAAATCTCCTTTGATACAGTTGTAAACACAATGTACCAAACGGGACGAGATTTGCGCAAAGAGTATCGCGAAACAAGCGAAGGTGGACTTGCCAAAAACTTCCCCCACAAACCAGAGTAATTATGATGGTATCCCAGTGCTAAACGGAAGTTTGTATTAACATGTCTAACAGCATCAAAATGCTAAACCAATAAAAAGGTAGTCAATAATAAAGATATATTTGTATTAAAGTTATAATATAAATTAAAAGCGTTATACCATGGTGGTATAGCGCTTTTTTGAGTAGTGCAAAATGTAAAAAAAAAGACTTTGGTTGTCCCAAAGTCTTTTTGATTTGTGCAGAATTGTAAATTGTTTCGCAAGCTTACTTTTTCTTACCAGGTGTAGGTTGCTTAGCAGCTTCCTTAGCTTTTTTAGCTTGGTTACGTTGAGCTTTGATTGTTGCAGCTTCTTCAGCCTTTCTTTGTGCAGCAGCCTTTTGTTCAGCTTGTTTCAAAGTCTTGGCGTCAACCTTAACAACAACGATACCTCTTTCAAGTTGGCTAACTGCCTTAGCAAGTTGACCCTTCTTGTGGTTAGCGGCATTCTTGTGGATAACACCCTTCTTTGCAGCTTTATCAACTTGAGAGCAAGCAATAGGCAACAAAGCTTTTGCAGTTTCTACATCGCCCTCGGAAATAGCAGCGTTAAACTTTTTAACAGCTGTGTGCATTTGAGAACGAACCATTTGGTTTTGAAGTTTTTTTGTTGCGGATACAGAAACTCTTTTTTCTGCGGATTTAATGTTAGCCATTAGTATCTCCTTGTAATCATAGTTATACCATATTTTTTAGCCTAATAATAGTACCACATTTTAAAATATAACGCAACAATTTGACGACAGTTTTTTAACAAAAAATTATCAAATTTCCTAACAAATTGAACATTTTGAGGTATTTAGCACAGTAAACTAAAATGTGCAAGGTGTTTTGTTTGCTACAAATGCAAATTTTGGTCAAAACTTTGCAATTTTTGTATGTAACAATGGAGGGTAGTATGGTAACGATAGGTATTGTGGATGATGGTGTAGGTATTTTTCCAACGGTGTACAAACTTAAACAGGTGGTGCCATGCACCATTGTGGCGCTACTGTGTCAAGAAAAATTGCACAGCATGCAAAAGGGACAGTTGTGTCAACTTGGTCAAAAGTATCTACAAGTCTTGCAAAATCGTGGATGCGACTGTGTTGTTTTGTCGTCAGTAGATTTGTCTATGGGTGCTTACAAATATCTCACTGGGCAAAGCGAATACCCCATTTTTGGTTGCGAAGCTCCGGTAAATCACGCAACAACGTACACAATTTCTAACGTGTTGGTGTGTGGTGGACCAAAGGTAAAGTTTTTGAGGCAACCCAACACTTTGCCCTGTCCAATGGCCGATTTCCCCTCTTTGGCAGAGGCAGGCAACATCAAAAATATTGTAGACTACGTTCGTGATGTAACAGCCCCATTTGACGGTCAGTTCGATTGTATTGCGCTGGCGCACTCATCTATGAATTTGTACAAAAATTGCTTTGCAAGGGTGTTTCCCAACGTGCAAATTTTCGATAGTCTTGATGGCGTTGCAAGACGAATTAGAAAAAGATACAAAAAGCACGCCAAGGAGGATGGCGAAATTTTTGTTATAGACGCAAATGGTAACAGCATTGAGGAAGAATACTCGCGCTTTTTGCAGTAGTTTTGGCGTGCTAATTGCAACATTGTGTTGCAAAATTTATTCGGTCAAACACGTTTGCAAAGGCGCGCAGGAAAATTGCAACTGCAAACGTAATCAGGTCAGCAAAATTTTTAATTTTTTTACAAGTTTTTTTCCGTTTGCTATTGAAATTGTTCTTTAAATAAGTTATAATAATTCACAGTGGTGTAAAAATTTGAACACTTTAAAAAATATACTTTTAGGAGCATTAAAATGGCAATTCTCGCAAAAGACATCAGAAACGTTGCACTTATTGGTCACAGTGGCGAAGGTAAAACCACTTTGGCAGAGGCAATTTTGTACAATACTCGTGCTATCGACCGTCAAGGTCGCACAGACGATGGTAACACAACAATGGACTTTGATGCAGAAGAGATTTCTCGCAAAATATCCATCAGCCTTGCTGTTGCAAACTGCAACTACAAAGGCGTAAAAATCAACCTTATTGACGTACCTGGTTACTTCGATTTTGAAAGCGAAATGTTGATGGCTTTGTCAGCAGCAGATAGCGCAGTTATCGTTACAAGTGCATCTGGTAGTTTGACAGTTGGTACCGAAAAGGCACTTGAATATTGCTTGGCACACAAAATCCCAGCTATCATCTTTGTAAACGGTGTAGATAAGGAAAACTCTTCCTTCCAAAAGACTGTTGAAGCTATCACCGAAAAATTCTCCAAGGTTGTTCCAGTTGTTGTTCCACAAATGGACGGTGGCAAGATGACAGGTTCTGTTAACGTTGTTAACATGTCCTTTGCAAACTTCAAAGAAAAGACAATTTCCAACGACATCCCAGCTAGCCTTCAAGACGAAGTTGCAGCTTGCCGTGAAAAACTTGTAGAAGTTGCAGCAGAAACTGACGACGAACTCATGATGAAATTCTTCGATGGCGAAGAACTCACTCAAGAAGAAATTGCAACAGGTATTGCAAATGGTATCGCTCAAGGTACAGCTATCCCAGTTGTTGCTGGTACAGCATTGCAAAACCGTGGCGTATTCAACCTTATGGATATGATTGTTGACTCTATGCCAAGTGCAGACCGTTTGACAAAGGTTCTCGATGGCTCTGGTAATGCAATCAATCTTCCAGCTGATGCTAATGGCAAAGTTGTTTTGCGCGTATTCAAAACTATTGCTGACCCATTTGTTGGCCGTCTTTCCATCTTCCGCGTTATTTCTGGTACGTTGCGTAGTGGTATGACACTTATGAACATGACCACCGACAGTCAAGAAAAGATTTCTCAAGTGTACTTTATGAAGGGCAAAAAGCAAGAAGGTGCCGACTGTGCTTGCGCAGGCGATATTGCAGCTCTTGCTAAACTTGCATCCACAAGCACTGGCGACGTTCTTTGCGAAGGTAGCGAAGTTCACATGGAGCCAATTCAATTGCCAACTCCTGTTTACTCCAGAGCAGTTTACGCAGCTAAGAAGGGTGATGAGGACAAGATCTTTGGTGGTTTGAACAAACTTAAAGACGAAGATATTGCATTTACAGTAACAAAAGACCCCGAAACAGGCGAAATGATTTTGTCCGGTCTTGGCGATACTCAACTTGACATTTTGTGCAAAAAGCTCAAATCCAAGTACAACTGTGAAGCAGTTCTTACCGACCCACGTATTCCTTACCGTGAAACTATTCGCAAGTGCGTAGAGGCTGAAGGTAAGCACAAAAAGCAATCTGGTGGTGCTGGTCAATACGGTCACTGTAAAGTTCGTTTCGAACCAGGCGCAGCTGACGGCGTATTCGAGTTTGTAGACGCAGTAGTTGGTGGTACAGTTCCACGTCAATTTATCCCATCTGTAGAAAAGGGACTTCGCAACGCAATTGCTAAGGGCGTTTTGGCAGGTTACCCAATGGTTGACTTGAAAGCTACATTGTTTGATGGTTCTAGCCACCCAGTAGACAGTAAGGATATTGCATACCAAATGGCAGCAAGCCTGGCATACAAGTCTGGTTGCGAACAAGCTAACCCAGTTTTGCTTGAACCTATCTACGAACTGCAAATTACCGTTCCCGAAAGCTACCTTGGTGACGTTATGGGCGATATGAACAAACGTCGTGGTCGCATTATGGGTACCGACCTTGTTGGTGGTAAGCAAATTGTTACAGCCGAAGCTCCTCTTGCCGAAGTTTTGAAGTACGCAACAGACCTTCGTTCTATGACACAAGGCCGTGGTAGTTACTCACTTAAGTTTGCTCGCTACGAAATGGTTCCACCTGCAGCAGCTCCAAAGATTATCGAAGAAGCTAAGAAAATTAACGCTGACGACTAATCTCACGTAGGGAAGTAGTGTAGTTGCCACAATAATTACTTACTAACATCAAACTTTAACAGAAAAGGCACTCAAAGTTGAGTGCCTTTTTGTTTTAAGATTTTGTCATGCGCAAGAAAAGTGTAAAAAGTAGGGGAGGATACCATCCTCCCACTTTAATTAATAATTATGTTGCGCTTGTGTTAAAATGTGTCATCAGTGTATGTTGTGTGATAACCATTGTTGTCATCTGGTCGCATTGAATTGGGGTACTGAACGTCAGTTTTAACGTCAAAGCTCAACTTTTGTAGGTTTTTAGCCACATAGTATGGGTCGGTCAAGTCAAACAACACAGCCGAGTTGCTTGTTGAGTTGATGTACACGTCGCCCACTTTGCAAAGCTTATCCACAAAACTAACCTTTACGTTCACGCTGTCAATTTCCGTGTGGTTGATAAACTTAAAGTCGATACCTACCATACCACTGCGCACAATTACGCGCTTGTCAGTTATGGCGTACTCTATGTTTTTGATTTCGGCAACGGCTTTTACGATGTTGCCTATCCAAATCCACACTGGTGCAAGGTGAATAGCAAAAAATGGAATAATAAACCATAACATTTCAGTAGGGGTTTCGTCTGATGTTAACATCATTGCAATAAAGCCACCATCAATTGCCAACCAAAGCAGTGCAATGGGCATCATTTTGAGTACGGCAGCCCAAATGTAAGATGTTTTGTTGGGTTTGCCACGCCAAAGGATCTTTTCACCGTCCGTCAAAACGTCGTCAATTTCGTGCATTTGGTTTGTGTTGTCGTTAAAATATCTTTCGTTGATTTGCATACAATGTTATCCTCTCAAATTTTGTATTATCATTATATATTACGCGCGCAACAGTGTCAAACAGTTTTTCAAATTTCAACTATCGTAGTTCTTTAGCCAAATTGGTATGCGTGTTTTGGTAGGGTACTTAGGTGGTAAAACAACTGTCAAAAATGTAAAAAAAACCTGGGTATGCCTTGATTTTTGAGAGAAAAACAACGCGTAATTTTGATGAATTATTGACAAAAAACGGGGTAAAATCTACTAAAAATGATGAGTAAAAAATTATCAAAATTTATCAAAAAACTTTACGAAAAGTAGTTGACAATACAAGCTCCTTGTAGTAAAATATGTAAGCTGTCCACTATGTGGGGAGCGGAAATGAAGCTTGAAAACAGAATAGAAGTACGAAATAAAACACAGTCAATTTATTTAGGATTTTAGCCAGCGGTTGAGTAAGACTCAACCAAAAGTTAACATAGTCAGATTAAACTTAAGAGTTTGATCCTGGCTCAGGACGAACGCTGGCGGCGTGCTTAACACATGCAAGTAGAACGAAGTGTATCAATACACTTAGTGGAGGACGGGTGAGTAACACGTGAGCAATCTGCCCTATACACTGGGATAACACAGAGAAATTTGTGCTAATACCGGATAAGACCACACTGCGGCATCGCAGAGGGGTAAAAGGTCCGCCGGTATAGGAGGAGCTCGCGGCCCATTAGATAGTTGGTGAGGTAACGGCCCACCAAGTCGACGATGGGTAGCCGACCGGAGAGGGTGATCGGCCACATTGGAACTGAGAT
>JAFTNE010000032.1 GCA_017452035.1 Clostridia bacterium | reverse complement strand
TCAGTTAAGTATTAACATATCGCCTTTACTTTGTTGGCAGATCATTATTTGGTTCGATTGGTTAAGCTACAGTAAATCCCATGATAATATGCAACAATGCAGGTTTTACTGATGTTTACTTCGTAAGATATTTTGTTAGAAATATCACTTGTGTAGTTGCACCACAACATACTCCACAATATACTCGCTCAAATCAACTCCGGTGCAGTCGAGGGTGCTTCTAAAATGTGGGTTGGAGTTTACTTCGCATACAATGGGGCCGTGCTTTCCAAACATCACGTCCACGCCAGCCCAATCAAGACCAAGAGCTTTTGTTGCCTTCAAAGCAACGGCCTTTTGTTCCTCCGTTAGTGTTATGGTGCAAGCAGTGCCACCGTTAGTGATATTGGAACGGAAATCGTTGTTGTTTTGACGGAGCATACCACACACAACCTTGCCACCAACAACGTTGATACGCACGTCACGCCCAGCACTTTCTGCAACAAACTCTTGCATCAAAAAGTCTTTGTGCGAAATCTTTGCAACAATATCTTTCAACTCGTCAAAGTTGTGAGCAAGGTAAATTTGTTGACCAAAGGAGCCGTATGCCTCCTTTACAACCATAGGGAAACCAAGCATATCCACTGCTTTGTGCAAAAACTCGCAATCGTTGTAGCCAACTCCCTCAAATGTTTTGGGTGCAACAACTGTTTTTGGATGTGGTACGTTGTGTTCTGCAAGGGCGATAGCAGTGCAAATCTTGTTGTCGCAAAGGGCAATAGCAGTGGAGCTGTTGAAAGTTGGGATGCCTTCCCCTTCAATTTTTTGTGCAAGTACGGTATCTTTGTCCCAAAAGATAACAAAATTTGGTTTTGGGCATGGCAAAGGTGCGCCCACCTCGCAAAGTAGGTCGGTGGTGGTTTTTAGTTGCAGTTGCACTCCACGCTTAGTAGCCGAGTTCATCAGCAGTTGGTAGATATCTGCAAACTTGTCCTTTTTCATAAAACTGTTTACAACAAGCCAGCCAAACATACACTTTGTTCCTTTGTTTTGATGTTAAAATAATAACACAAAACACGCCGTTTGACAAGCGCAAATTGGCAGTAATGTGTGTAGATAAAAAGAGCAAAAGGCTTGTGCTTTACAGTTTGTACAATCCTTTGACAGATTGTCGTTACACACCCAAATTTTGCATTAAAAAAACTACGCCCAATGCTGTTTTCTGTATAAAAGGGGATAAAAATGTTGCAATATTTGCAAATACATTGTATAATTGTATCGCGAAAATAATAGTGCAGTACCACTGCAAAGAGGACATACTATGACATACAACAAATACAGAACACACAACTGCGGACAACTTCGCATAGAAAACGTTGGCGAAAAGGTAACAATCGCTGGCTGGGTAAACTCCGTTCGTAACCTTGGTGGCGTAACCTTTGTAACAATACGTGACCACTTTGGCGTAACACAAGTAATTTTGGACGGCCAAGAGGCTCCAGCGCGCGAAAGTGTTGTTTCTATTACTGGCGAAGTATTGGAACGTATCAGTAAAAACCCCAAAATGCCCACTGGCGATATCGAAATCAAGGTTGAAAAAATGGAAATTTTGGGTGCTTGTAACAAGGTTTTGCCCTTCGAAATTGCCGATGCCGAAAACACTCGCGAAGACTTGCGCTTGAAATATCGCTATTTGGACCTTCGTAACCCAGCAAACCATGCCCGTATCGTGTTGCGCTCAAAACTTATGCAATACGTACGCAACTACATGCACAACCACGACTTTTTGGAAGTTCAAACACCAATTTTGACCTCTTCCAGCCCCGAAGGCGCACGTGACTTTTTGGTTCCAAGTCGCTTGAACCCCGGTAAGTTCTACGCTTTGCCACAAGCTCCACAACAATTCAAGCAACTGCTTATGATTAGTGGTTTCGATAACTACTTCCAACTTGCCCCCTGTTTTAGAGATGAAGACGCGCGTGCTGACCGTTCCCCAGGCGAGTTTTACCAACTCGACTTGGAAATGTCTTTTGCTACACAAGAGGACGTTTTTGCAGTAATGGAAGACTTGATGGGTAAAATTATCAAGGACTTTACCGGCAAGACTGTTCCTGCAAAGTTCCAAAGACTAACCTACGCTGACGCAATGCGCGACTACTGCAGTGACAAGCCCGACCTACGCAACCCACTTAAAGTAGTAGATTTGACGGAAGGCCTTGCAACAAGTGAGTTTTCCGTATTTAACGGCAAAACAATCAAGGGCATCAAAGCACCAAGTCAAGATAAAGGTCGCAAGTGGTATGACGCAATGACAAAGTTTGTTATCGACAACGAAGGCAAAGGCCTTTGCTGGTTTAAGTATGCAGATAACACTTTGACAGGTAGTGCAGTAAAGTTTTTGACGGAAGATGAACAAAAGTACATCCTTACAAGTTTGGATGTTCAAAATGGCGAGTCCATCTTTATCATTGCAGATAACGCAACACGCGCAACAAAACTTATTTCCACACTTCGCAACAAGTTGGGTACCGAACTTAACCTTCTCAGTGACGAGTTTGAGTTTGTTTGGATTGTCGATTTCCCATTCTTCGAGGAAGAAGATGGCAAGATCCAATTTTCTCACAACCCATTCTCCATGCCACAAGGCGAGCTTGATGCATTGCTCAACCAAGACCCACTCAAAATTTTGGCGTACCAATACGACCTTGTTTTGAACGGTGTCGAGCTACTTTCCGGTGCTGTACGTAACCACAACCCACAAGTTATGGTAAAGGCATTTGAAATGGCTGGCTACGACCGTAGCGTTGTAGAAAACAAGTTCCCAGCTTTGTTCAACGCATTTGACTACGGCGCTCCACCACACGCAGGCTGCGCATTTGGTTTTGACCGTCTGTTGATGTTCTTGTGCAATACCGATGTAATTCGTGACGTTATTGCATTCCCACTCAACAAATCTGCACAAGACTTGATGATGTCAGCACCAAGTACCGTTACCGAGCAACAACTCAAAGACGTTTCCATCAAAATTGATATCAACGACTAATTGACAAAAGGACTGTTCAATGAATCTTATCGTAGTAGTAGACAACAAATGGGGCATTGGCAAAAACAACAATTTGCTTTTTACCCTCAAAAAGGATATGGCATTTTTCCGTCAAACAACCACTGGTAAAGTGGTAGTTATGGGCGCAAAAACATTCCTTACCTTCCCAAATGGCGCATTGCCCAACCGTGTGAACATTGTACTTGACCACCAAGGTAATTTGCACGATGGTGCAACAACGGTAACCACTGTGGATGACCTTTTTGCGTTGCTCAAAAATTACAACGACCAAGACGTTTTTGTAATTGGTGGTGCAACTGTGTACAAACTGCTACTTGACCATTGCCAAACGGCGTACATCACAAAGGTGCAAGCAGATGGCGAGGCAGAGGTGTTCTTTCCCAATTTGGACAATATGCCTAACTGGCAACTTGTAGAAAGTGGCGAGGATATCCAAGACGGCAACTATACAATTAACTTTTGCAAGTATACACAAACTAAATAAACTAAACAAAAGGGGTAACGTCAATCGCTACCCCTTTTTAGTATCATTTGGGAATATTTGTGTAAAATTTTCAACGCATAAACAACTATACTAACACCCAAAAGGCTGGTATTAAGTAAACCAGTCTTTTGCTTAAAAAATCAACGGTATTGATGTGTTTGGGTGGTAAAATTTATACCTTAACCATTAGCTTTGTACCAGTCAAGCAACACTTTTGCGTGTTTCAAAATGGGTAGTTCTCTGTTACAAACAAGTCTACCCAGTTTGCTGTCGGTACACTTTTCGTACTCTGCCAGGGCATCAGCGTAGTGTAGTTTAAGCGTGGAAAGATGCCAACGATCCATTTCGTCAGCCGTCAAATGCTTGTCGCCAAAGCTAACAACTTTGCACAAAAAGTAGTTGTTGATGTTGTGTCGGTGGATGAGGTTGTAGTAGTCACTCACTACCCCAATTTTGCACATTACTTGCACTTCAACGCCCAATTCTTCTTTTAACTCGCGCACAATTGCCGAGGATAAATCTTCATTTGGCTCTACTCCTCCACCAGCAGTTTCTATCAATGTTGCCTTGCCAAAGTCGTCGTCACGCACTGCGCGAACAAAGTAGAAATATCCCTTGTCATCTACAACAATGCCACGTGCAGTGGGTCTGTCGTGGTCGGTAAAGGTGTACTCCCACTCGTTGTCGGTAAGTTGTAAGAATAGCTCAGTTGGTTTTGTGTTCATGACATTTTGCTCCACGTATGGCAAATTGTTGTTGCAATTAGCCAATTTTTGTGCACCCATTATACCAAAAAACGCTCGGATATTCAAGCGAAACGTACACATAGGGGCAACATTTCTTATTGAGCAAACTTTATCTAATTTTTAGTTGATACAATTTTTGAATAGTTGTTTTGGTTGTGCTTATTTAGTTTACTAAATAACAGTTTTGTGGTAAAATGCATATCGTTTTGTGGAAAAATCGTGAAGCACACGTTTGTTTTTATATTTTGTTGTATTTTGACATAGTGTGCAAAAGTTCAATTTGAACTGTCGAGTTTTTTTTGCGTCAATATCTAAAACGATGGGTAGTGCAAATTGCAGTACCTAAACATACAAAGGAAGGTAAAATAATTTGTCTAACAAAGCTCTTCAATCGGACAAAATGCGTAATACCAGCATTGGTAAGTTGCTCATTTCTATGAGCTTGCCAGCAATCTTTTCCATGCTGGTACAGTCG
Source organism: Clostridia bacterium (assembly GCA_017452035.1). Lineage (GTDB taxonomy): Bacteria > Bacillota > Clostridia > Christensenellales > CAG-314 > Fimimonas. The sequence continues at coordinate 299 of JAFTNE010000032.1, read as the reverse complement.
TTATACAACATTGTCGACTCTCTATTTTTAACAAACTACGTAGGTAACGAGGCCTTTTCGGCAGTAAGTGTGGTTATGCCTATCACAATGCTTGTAACGGCCGTTGCAATTGGTATTGGTGTGGGCGCAAATGCCTACATTGCTCGTAAACTGGGCGAAGGTAACCAGCAAAATGCAAGTAAAGCTGCAAAATCTGCCCTTATAATGGGCTTTGTTGCGTGGATTGTCATTTTTATTGTTGGTTTGACGCTATCCAAGCCCTTTGTAAAGTTGTTTGTTGACGATGGCAACCCTGTCAT
>JAFTNE010000031.1 GCA_017452035.1 Clostridia bacterium | reverse complement strand
GTTGCAGTTAACCGTGTAACAAAGGGTGTAAAGGGTGGTCGCACAATGCGTTTCTCTGCTCTTTGCGTTGTAGGTGACGGCAAGGGTTCCGTTGGTATCGGTATGGCAAAGGCTGCCGAAGTTCCACAAGCTATCGAAAAGGCACAACTTCGTGCAAAAAGAGCTATGGTTAAAATCGACCTTGTTGATACAACCATTCCTCACGAAACAATCGGAACATTCGGTCGTGGTAAGGTTCTTTTGATGCCTGCTGAAACAGGTACCGGTGTTATCGCTGGTGGTCCAGTACGTAACGTATTGGAAGCTGTTGGTATCAAAGATATTCGCACCAAGTCCTATGGTTCAAACAACCCAATTAACTGCGTAAAAGCAACATTCAATGGTTTGGTAAGTCTTCGTAGTAAAGAACGCATTGCTCAACTTCGTGGCAAGAGCGTAGAAGAAATTTAAGGAGGAAACATACAATGTCTGGAAAGAAAAACGCTGTAAAGGCTCCTCTTTATATCAATGGCAGATACGTTGTAGAAAAGCAACTTCCTGCTAAACCACAAAAGGGTGAAACACCTTACGCAGCAAGCGAAAAACAAATCAAAGTAACATTGATCAAAAGCACAAACGGCTGCTTGAAAGATCAACAAGCAACAGTAGCAGCATTGGGACTTACAAAGATCCGTACATTTAACGTTTTGCCAGATAACGATGCAACACGTGGTATGATCTTCAAAGTAAAACACCTTGTTACTGTAGAAGAAGTAAAGTAGGAGGCTAACAATGAGAATACATACAATTCAACCTGCTGTTGGCGCAGTTAAGTCCGACAAAAGATTGGGTCGCGGTATCGGTAGTGGCCTCGGAAAAACAAGTGGTAAAGGTCACAAGGGCCAATGGGCTCGTAGTGGTGGCGGTGTTCGCCCAGGTTTCGAAGGCGGTCAAACACCTCTTGCTAGACGTTTGCCAAAACGTGGTTTCAACAACAAGTTTGCAGTTAAGTACGACATCGTAAACTTGGACGCACTCAACATCTTCGAAGAAGGCACAGTTGTTACACCAGAACTCCTTGCAGAAATGCGCATCGTTACAAACAAAAACAACGGTGTTAAAGTTTTGGGTAATGGCCAACTTACAAAAAAACTTACTGTAAAAGCAGATAAGTTCTCCGCTTCTGCAAAAGCTGCAATCGAAGCGGCGGGCGGAGTTGCAGAGGTAATTGAATAATGTTTGAAACCATCAGAAATGCCTTAAAGATTAAGGACGTACGTAACAAAATTTTGTGGACAATCTTGTTTGTAGTTATCTACAGACTTGGTTGTTACATCACAGTTCCTGGACTTCAAGCTATCACAATTGAAGATGGCACAAACAGCATCATGGGTTTGTTGAACTCCATCACAGGTAGCGCATTGAGTCAAGGTACAATCTTTTCACTCGGCATTTCGCCCTACATCAACTCCTCAATTATTGTTCAGTTGTTGACGGTAGCTATTCCAGCCCTCGAAAGATGGTCTAAGGAAGGCGAAGAAGGCAGAGAAAAAATCAACAAACTTACCCGTTGGATGACACTTGCTTTGGCAACTGTAAGTGCTGTTGGTATTTGCCTCACTTTCAAAAACAACTACAGCTATGTTAACACAGCTTGGTTGGGTGCACAATGGTCCACTTTCTTTGCTGATGGTATCGGCGAATGGATCCTTGGTATCTACATCGTAGCTATGCTTGTAGCTGGTAGTATGTTGTGTATGTGGATCGGCGAACGTATCACAGAATATGGCGTTTCTAACGGTATTTCTATGATCATCTTCGTAGGTATCATTGCAACAGCAACACAAGCTCTTACCAACACAATTGGTGGTGGTAACTGGATCGAAGCAATCATCTTTATTGTTGAACTTGTTATTGTTTTCGCATTTATCGTTTGGGTAGATGGCGCAGAAAGAAAGATCAAGGTTCAATATGCAAAACAAGTTAAGGGTAACAAGATGTACGGTGGTCAATCCACATTCATCCCCATCAAAGTTAACGGATCGGGCGTTATGCCATTGATTTTCGCTTACGCTTTGTTGAGCTTTGTACCCATGCTTAACCAAACATTCTGGCCTAATAGCGGATTTGCAAACTTCTGGAACACATATATGACAGCTCAAGGTGGTCATATTGTAGGTACAATCGTTTACAACTTGGTGTTGGCAATCTTCATCTTTGTATTCGCGTACTTCTACTCCCAAATCCAATTTAACCCTGTTGACATCTCTCGTAACATCCAAAGTAACGGTGGTTTCATCACAGGTATCCGTCCAGGACGTGAAACAGCAGAGTTCCTCTCCAAGGTTATCTCTCGTATCACATTCTGGGGCGCGTTGTTCCTTGCAATTGTCGCATTCATCCCATCTATTTTGTTCTCAGTTTTGGGTATGACAGGCGTAACAAGTTTGGACTCTCAACTCGTTAACAGTTTCAGCGCAACAGGTATGATGATTTGCGTATCCGTTGGTCTGGAATTCAACAAGGCATTGGAAAATCAAATTCTAATGCGTCATTACAAAGGTTTGTTGGGCTCAGGCTCAAAAGGATTTTTGAGATAACATGAATATTGTCTTATTAGGTGCGCCAGGCAGTGGCAAGGGCACAATGGCTCAAAAACTGGCAGTAGAACTAAATATTCCACAAATTTCCACAGGCGACATTTTCCGTAAAAACTTGCGCGAAGAAACACCTTTGGGAGTACAAATCAAAAACATCATGGCATCTGGTCAACTTGTTCCAGACGAAATCACTATCGAAATCGTCAAAAACAGGTTGGCAGAGGCCGACTGCGCTAACGGTTACATCTTGGATGGTTTCCCTCGCTCACTTGTACAAGCGCAAGCGTTGGATACCTTCCAAAATATCGATATCGCAGTAAACCTTGACGTTGATGAGGAAGCAATTGTAGTTCGCTTGTCCGGTCGCCGTTTCTGTCCCGATTGCAACGGAACGTTTCACGTTTCCACATTGGGTGGTGTAGACGTTTGCCCCATGTGTGGTGGTAAACTCATCATCCGTGCAGACGACACTGAAGAAACAGTTCGTGAAAGATTGAACGTTTACAACAAAACAACTTTGCCTCTTGTTGACTACTACACAAAGCAAGGCAAAATTGCAACAGTTGACGGAAATGGCTCTATTACCGAAGTGTACGAAAGAGTTATTTCCCTATTGAAAAAATGATTCTTATCAAGTCAAATTCGCAAATTAACGAAATGCGCAAAGCAAACCAAGTTGTACGCGACGTTTTGAAACTCCTCGAGGAGCACACAAAAGAGGGCGTTTCCACTTGGGAACTAAACAAACTTGCGCACGAATATATCATCTCGCAAAAGGCAATTCCAAGCTTTTTGGGTTACCATGGTTTTCCAGCGAGCGTTTGTATTTCGGTAGATTGTGAAGTGGTTCACGGTATTCCCTCAAAGAAGAAAATTCTTCGAGAGGGAAGTATCGTAAGCTATGACGTTGGCGCAATTGTCAACGGCTGGCATGGAGATGCTGCTCGCACCGTAGGTGTAGGCATGATATCTGACGAGTGCCAACAACTCATCAACGTAACGGAAGAGTGTTTCTTCAAGGGCGTTGAATCTATCAAACCAGGCATCACACGCCTTGGCGACTTGGGTTACGCAATCCAAGCCCATGCCGAAAGTTTTGGCTACGGAGTGGTTAGAGACCTTGTTGGTCACGGTATCGGCAGAGATATGCACGAAGACCCCAACGTTCCCAACTTTGGTACACCAGGACGTGGTTTGAGGCTGACCAAAGGCATGACAATCGCAATTGAGCCTATGATCAACATGGGTACCGAAAAGGTAGATTTCCTTTCGGACGGCTGGACGGTCAAAACACGCGATCGCAAACCATCTGCTCACTACGAAAACACAATTGCCATTTTGGATGATGGTATTGAAATTTTAAGTTTATAAAGGTAAATATGAACGAATATGACATAGGTGTTGGCAGCGTAGTGCTGTCCAAACAAGGTCGTGACAAAGGCCTGTACTTTGTAGTTATCTCTGTTGACAAAAAAGGTTTTGTTTATCTTGCTGATGGTGGAATGAGAAAACTCTCCTCCCCCAAAAAGAAAAATGCAAAACACATTTCCCACAGTGGTGTAACACTAAATTCCATCGCCGAAAAACTTTTGTCTAACAAAAAAGTTTTCGACAGCGAAGTAAAAAGTGCCTTACGGCAGTTTAACCAACAAAAATAGGAGAATCTAAATGTCAAAAGACGATGTAATTGAGGTAGAGGGTGTCGTTATCGAAGCTTTGCGTAATGCAGAGTTCCGTGTAAGACTCACAAACAATCACGAAATCACAGCATACGTTTCCGGCAAATTGAGAATTCACTCAATTCGTATTTTGCCAGGTGACGCTGTTAAATTGGAAATGAGTCCCTACGACCTCACAAAAGGTAGAATAGTTTGGCGTTCAAAAGGCGGCCAATAAAACAAATTTTAGCTTAATGGTGGGCAAAGCCCATCTTCAAGGAGGAATACAATGAAAGTAAGACCATCAGTAAAACCTATGTGCGACAAGTGCAAGGTTATCAAACGTAACGGCAAAGTTATGGTAATTTGCTCAAAATATCCAAAACACAAGCAAAGACAAGGTTAATCATCTTACAATCTTGTCCACAAGCTAAGGTTACTTTGTAACAAGCTTTGGCTACAATCACGCAAAGGCAAGTGCAACATCATTCCACTTAGGCTTGCTTTGACTTTGGGTGTAAAGATATACAACTAATAAGTATAAAAAATTTATTCAAGGAGAAAAACAAATGGCTCGTATTTCCGGTGTAGATTTACCCAGAGAAAAACGTATTGAAATTGGCTTGACCTATATTCACGGCATTGGACGCACCACAGCAACCAAAATCCTTGTTGAAACAGGCATCAATCCTGACGTACGCGTTAAAGATTTGACAGAAGACGACGTATCCAAGATCCGTGACTATATCGAAAATAACCTCCAAGTCGAAGGTGACCTTCGCCGTGAGGTTTCGTTGAACATCAAAAGACAAATTGAAATTGGCTCATACCGTGGAATCCGTCATCGTAAGGGACTTCCCGTACGTGGACAATCCACTAAACAAAACGCTCGCACAAGAAAAGGTCCAAAACGTACCGTTTCTCGTGGT
>JAFTNE010000030.1 GCA_017452035.1 Clostridia bacterium | reverse complement strand
ACTTGCTTTATTGTAGACAAATACTATTTGCCAAAATTACATCATACAATTGTGGCATTTTGGCAATGGCAAAGTACACGTCGTGGGACACATCCCCCACCACCAACTTTCCTTTGGTGGCAACAACAGTTGAGTTGCCAGCAACGGTGGAAATGTTGACCTGCACGGTTTGCCCACACAGCAACCTTTTGGCGAAAATATCTGCAAACTTTTTACTGACAAAGCAAAGGGGCAAGCCATGGCAAGTGGCACTGTTGCCACTGTCATACAAAGCCTGTACGTGGTGTTCGCCATACAACACCACTTGACACTTTACAAGATTGGGCGCAACCTTTTTGACGTCTTTTAGGTACACCACCAATAACTTTGTTAGCACAACCACCAGCAAAACGGCAAAAAAGTAGCAAAATAACGGCACGTCACTTTGGTAGATAACCCCACCGACAAAGGACTGCCCCAGGTTGAACAACCCCACAATTGCCCCACCCATCAAAAAGGTGTAGACGCAAGTTGTTGCAATGCACCAAAAAAGTTGTTTGCCAAATCCCACCGTTGTAATACACATAAGTAGCAGGGACAAAAACTTTGCAACGTACAGCAACGCACCAGTTAAGGTAAAAGTCAACAGTGCCGTCACACTGCCCACCACTCCACCAAGCAAAATGCGATACCACTTGATAGACAGTTTCAACGACATGGTTGCAAGGTAAAGTATCAAACAGTCCATAGATAAATTGTCTAAAAACGCCTGCTCAACATAAACGGTCATGGGTGCAATTGTAAAGCAAACAATAGGCACAATATTGCAATGTTTTGTTGAAAGAAAGGTGTTTTGGGCAAAAAGAAAAAGGCAAAGGAAAATCCCTTGCCTTAGTTTATCTAAACAAAGCCATGTTTTTAACACTTCTATTTTGGCTTTGTAGATAACGATAATATTATTTGACTTAGCAGTTTTGCCACAGTTATTGAATAAAACTGCCCATTTTTTTGCCATACGTGTTGATTTTTTTTGTGACGTTGTAACTTCTTGCACATTTACAAAGTGTGTGCATTTTGATACTTTACAACATTTTGCAATGCGTACTGTAAGCAACTGTTTTTTATCTGCTCACTTGTAACCACTACTCCATGATTGTTCGTTCTATTTCGCGATACACTTTGCCTTCAACGTAGTCCATTGGGTCTACTTGTTTGCCGTTTACAGCAACTTCCAAGTGCAGATGTGCGCCATCGCTAAACTCAAAGGATGCAGTTGTACTGACAACGCCAAGTTTGTCCCCTTTGGCAACGTTTTGACCGGCAACCACCTCGACATCAGCCAATGATGCGTAGGTTGCAACAACGTTATCGCCGTGGTCCACCTTGATGTAGTGACCCATACCGTAGCTTTCGCCCACTTCTACCACAACACCATCGTACATTGATGTAACGGGAGTGTTTTCGGGAGCGAGCAAGTCCACACCATTGTGTGTAGCCCATTGGTTTAGTGTTGGGTTAAACACAAACAACAGTTCGTCATCAGTGTACTGCATGCCTACACTTTGGTATGCAACGGGGCTTGCAAAGTAGATTTTTTCCTTGACAATTACTGGCTTTGGAGTGTCCTCGATAGGCTTGTCCACAACAGGGGTATCCGTTGTTCCACCTGGATTACCACCAACGGGGGTATCTACGTTGTCGCCAGTGACGCTAACGGCAATTACCACTGCGCCAATTGCCACTACGCAAAACACCAGTAGCAAAAGTGCAGCGTTGTTACGCAAAAATCTTGTAAATTTATTTGTTTGATTTGTCGAATTCATTGTTTTCCTCCATGATTGTTTGCTAAGATTATTGACTTGTTATTTGGCTTTTATACAAACTTACCAAAATATTTCACACCGTTTGGGTAGCTATAAAAATGTTGTAAATATATTTGGTAAATAGCGATTGCAAAAACTACACTTAGGGACAAGGGTGCAACGGTGCACCACCCAGCATCCACTTGAGTGAAAGTTGGCTAAACTTCGCAACCATTGCAAACCACCCAGCCAAAGTGTCAGCAACGTAGTGCAATACTACTATTTGTGCCAAAACACCTACATAGACAAAAATTTACCCATTAGAATAGCTTTCGGTTACAAAAATTGTCCATTGTTACAGCTTGTTAGTTGTAGTTTGCTAATTTGTTAGTAACTGCCCAAAATGAGTGGACTGCCAACGGTAACACGAGTGCCATCAAATGCAATGTGTATGTTTGTTTTGAAACCATCAACAACTATGCCTCCCACAATTTTGGGAGAGTCGCCACAAATTATCGTTAAGTTACCAATAGTTTGCGTTGTATGTACCTTTGTAAGCAATTTGCAAAGTAAATTTTCAACGTCTACATTGATAACTTAAAAACAAAAACTAACACCGTCAACACCTTGACAATGGGCAATCGTATTGCAGTACTCTGCTCCACTGCAATCAACTATTTTGCCAAAGCCAACGTTTGCGCAGGGCAAAGTTGTGTTGCGACAAAACACTTGGCAAGTGGCATTGTCTACTTCTATTTGCTTGTACAATGGTTTTGGCATAAAGTGTATCATTGCAATGATAATGACCACTGCCAAAAACAAAGCGAACAATTTGTGTTGCATGGGCTTATCTCCTTGCTAACATTGTTGACAGTTTTTTTACAAAACAAAACAACCCCACAAAAATTTGTAGGGCTGAAAATAAAAATGACGGAAAACACCTCCGTCCCTTTGAACCTATT
>JAFTNE010000029.1 GCA_017452035.1 Clostridia bacterium | reverse complement strand
GTGGACGTGCTCTGTTGAGCTTTGATGCAAGTACTGGCAAAATAACTTCGTTTACCAGGGAAGATTTGCCACTACCAGATACGCCAGTTACCACGTTTAAGCAACCAAGTGGAAAACTTACGTCAATGTGATTTAGGTTGTTTTTGTATGCACCATTTACAGTTAGGAAGTTACCATTACCCTTGCGTAGTTCGGTAGGCACAGGAATATACAACTCGCCAGTAAGGTACTTACCAGTAATGGACTCTGGGCACTTTTTAACATCTTCTACTGTACCAGCGCACACAATTTCGCCACCATGTACACCTGCACCTGGTCCAACGTCTACGACAAAGTCAGCTGACCTAATTGTATCTTCGTCATGCTCAACAACAATAAGGGTGTTACCAATATCACGTAGTCTTGTGAGTGTTGCAATAAGCTTTTCGTTATCTCGTTGGTGAAGGCCAATGCTAGGCTCGTCCAAAATGTACAGTACGCCCGTCAAAGCACTACCGATTTGCGTTGCAAGACGTATGCGTTGCGCTTCGCCACCAGACAAACTTCCACTTGCACGGTTTAGTGTAAGATAACTCAACCCAACATCTACCAAAAATTTAAGGCGCGAGTTAATTTCTTTCAGCACCATGTGTGCAATTTTACCCTTGGTTTCATCCAGTTGCAAATTTTGGAAAAAATCCAAAGCCTTGACAATGGAAAGTTCACCAACCTCCCAAATGTTAAGCCCACCAACCTTAACCGACAAAATTTCCTTTTTGAGACGTTTGCCGTGGCAAGTGTGGCAAGGTTTATCTACCATAAACTTTTCGTATTCACTACGAGTCCAGTCGCTTTTACACTCGGCATGACGGCGCGTCATCATTGGGATGAGTCCTTCCCAAGTGGTATTAAAGGAACGGCCGTCTTTGAGGTAGCACTCCAGTTGCTCACCACCATTGCCGTACATCACAGTATTGTATACCGATTTGGGTAAATCTTTGACTGGTGTGTTTCCGTCAAAATTGTACTTTAGCGTTAACGCATCAAAAATCATGCGCATCCAACTTGCAGCGCCAAGGTTAAATCCCAAAAGTTTTACTGCTCCACCATACAACGATTTTGTATCGTCAGGAATAATTAGTCTTTCGTCAAACTCCTGTTTGAATCCCAAGCCAAGACAGTCGGGGCAAGCACCAAATGGGCTATTGAAAGAAAAAGCACGTGGTTCAAGCTCTTCGATAGTAAAGCCACACTCTGGGCAGGCAAATTTTGTGGAAAATGTTGTTTCCTCTTTGCCATCGTACACAACAACAAGACCGTCAGCAAGTTTTAAGGCTGTTTCTACACTGTCAGCAAGACGACTTGTCATATCGGGTTTTACAACCAAACGATCAATAACAACACTAATGTTATGCTTGTTGTTTTTTTCCAGCTTGATTTCCTCGTCCAACGTGCGAATACTTCCGTCCACCATTACACGAACAAAACCTTGCTTTTTGAGCTGTTCAAACAGTTTTTGGTGTTCGCCCTTTCTGCCACGCACCACTGGTGCAAGAATTTGCAACTTGGTGCCTTCGGGGTAACTTGCAACTCGGTCACAAATTTGGTCTACCGTTGTTTGCTTGATTTCCAAACCACAGTGGGGACAATAAGGCGTACCAACACGCGCAAATAGCAACCTTAGATAGTCATAGATTTCTGTAACAGTACCAACGGTTGAACGTGGATTGGATGACGTTGTTTTTTGGTCGATAGAAATTGCAGGGGAAAGCCCATCAATACTTTCTACATCTGGCTTGTCCATTTGCCCCAAAAATTGACGGGCGTAAGAAGACAAACTTTCGATATATCGACGTTGACCTTCGGCAAATAT
>JAFTNE010000028.1 GCA_017452035.1 Clostridia bacterium | reverse complement strand
CGATAGCTGTGTGGCTTGCGCTTGTATGCAAGCATACCACCTGGGCAGTTCATTGGCTTGATAGCATAGTCTTCGTCATCAATTTTTACAACATACATGTTGTTTTTGTAGTGATCCCAGTGACCACTGCGATGCCACAATGCTTGGTTCAAAATCATTGGTGTTTTGATTTCTTGGTAACCAGCAAGCATATGTTCGTGACGCCAAAAATCTTCCAAAGTATTGCGAAGAATCATTCCCTTGGGGAAGAAGAATGGAAAACCTGGGCCTTCGTCAAAGATGTCGAATAGATCAAGTTCTTTACCAAGTTTACGGTGGTCACGGCGTTTAGCCTCTTCCATACGCATGATGTACTCGTCAAGCTCGGCCTTCTTTTCAAATGCTGTGCCGTAGATACGTGTGAGCATCTTGTTTTTAGTATCGCCACGCCAGTACGCACCGGCAATGCTTGTCAATTTGAATACTTTGAGCTTACCAGTGGAAGACATGTGTGGTCCACGGCAAAGGTCAACGTAGTCCCCTTGACGGTACAAGGATACCGTTTCAGCCTCCAATTCGCTCAAAATTTCCACCTTGTAGTTGTCGCCATGAGCCTTGAAGTATTCGATAGCCTCAAGTCTACCCATAACTTCGCGTACAATTGGAAGGTTAGCTTTTACAAGCTTTTCCATTTCCTTTTCAATTTTTTCCAAATCTTCCGGTACAACTACTGCACCTTCAAAATCGATATCGTAGTAAAAACCATTTTTGATGGCTGGACCAATAGCAAACTTTGCTTGTGGCCAAATGTGAGAAATTGCTTGTGCCATCAAGTGTGCTGTTGAGTGGCGAAGAACTGCAAGACCTTCGTCATTTTTGAGTGTAAACACTTTAAACTCAACGTCGTGGTCGATAACTTCGTCAAGTTGACAAGGTACACCATCAATTTCAGCACAAACGGCATTGCGTGCAAGCCCCATAGAAATGCTTTCTGCAACTTGCAAAGCTGTTACTTGACTATCAAACTCCTTGATGCTACCATCGGGCAAAGTAACTTTGATTGACATATTTTACCTCCTGTAATAAAAAAATCCCTATGAGAACAGTTCTCATAAGGACGAATAAATTTTTTCGCGGTTCCACCTTATTTGGCAATAAATTGCCCACTCTTTGCCTTTGTTTTCGTACAAAGTGACGCACCTTACAAAGTGGTACTTGACAATTTCGTTTGCAACAATCTCAGCCTGCTGTTACTCTCTGTAAAACTACCTTTGTCAAACATGTCTTTGATCACGGGTGTATTGTAGTTTTATTTTAGTATCAAATACAAAATAAGTCAACTATTTTACAATAATTTTTTGTGGAAACAGTATTTTGATATTGTTAAATTTTGCAATTAACTAACTTATTAGTTTACTACGAACATGATGACATATTACTAACGAAGAGTACGTTCTATAACCACTGAAGTATGTTATATATGCCACTAGGTGTGTGTTTTATATAGCTAATATATTTCAACTATAAAACAATGTAAAACAAACACCATACTACAATCACACAAGCTACACACTATCTAACTTTAACAAACTGCACGTCAAACAAAGTTTTTGCCACGTGACAAAACTCTTGCGAGGGTTGTTTGGCGTAGTAGACAATTAGTTTTTGTGGGTTTAGGTAAATTGCATTTACTATTGCTTGCTCCTCCTTGGTGGACGTTGGCGAAAGTATCGATATGTTTTGCAATACATTACCCTTTACATCATACAAGGTATAGCCACTATCTTCCAAGCAAATGGTTATCTGCTTTGTTTTTGCATCAGACGACTGCAACAAATACTGCAAAAACTCCAAAATTAGTTCATTGTCTGTTAGTACGTAGTTGTTTTCTAACACCATGTTTACCACGTTTTCCCACCTACGCTTGATGTCATGCATCCTAAAATTGTAGTAGCCATCAAGATACAAATCTTTTGTAGTATCTACAACGTTGCTTACCATTGCAACATCATATTGTTGATCGAAAACGCACATCGTGTCCACCAAAATGTTTTGGTAAAAGTTGCCATTGGCAACATCTAACAAACTGCGCATAAAGATGTTTTTGTAGCCCACTGCCAATGCAGATGACACGCACTCTCGCAAAAGACGCTGTGATTGAAAACTAAACGTATCGTTACATGCCAAGCTAAAATAGCTACGGCACTTTTGACTTAAATTGACACACGTACCACCAACTTTTTTGATATAACCATGCATGCTTTTGTGGACGTATTCCAACAAGTGTTTGTGTTGGCTTGGTGTGCTTACTGTTACTTCGTACATGGTTATAGTGTATGCAAAGAGTAGGCAATTTATTTGACACCGACAAAGTTTGTCAATATCAATCAAGTAAAAACTGCAAAGCGAAACTTTGCAGTTAAATAGATTTATTATAAATTTACAATAATATTTTGCTAACTTGTAAAATACGTTGTGCAATCAAACAATAGACAAGTGAAATAATTGTTCGCAAAAAAAATAGACAAACTTTGCCTTGTATCAACGTTGCAAATTGCAAAGAACAGCACAATAAACAAGAAATAAAGCCCAAGCGTTTGCCTGGGCTAAAAAATTATTTTTGAGATTCGATAAACTCTACAATTGCCTTTACAGTAACAAGTTCGTTAGCAATTTCGTCGGGAACGGAAATGCCAAACTCATCTTCCAAAGACATGAGCATTTCTACTACGTCAAGACTGTCAGCGTGCAAATCAGCAATAACGTTGGATTCCATTGTAATTGTGCTTGGATCGTCAATGTTGAGTTGTTCTGCAAGAAGTGATTGAACTTTTTCAAAAACCATGATTGTGAATTCCTCCTTTCAAATTACCATTGGATACTTGACTGTTTTTGCCAAGGCTTATCCTTAGTTGATAGTATTATATTACACTTTGGTTAACTTTTCAAGCGTTTTAACAAAATTTTGTCAAGGTACATACAATAAAATATGAAAAAATGCTGTAATGATAGGTTTTTGAACCAACAAATGTACCTAAATGCTGTAAATCAACATAGACATCCACCTGCACCACCAAAACCTCCCAGGAATCCAAATGGCGTTGCATTGACTTATCGGTGGCAATGTGGACAAATATGCTTGCACTGCGATGAACACACCAGTGGCATATCACTTGATGTTACACTACCTAAAAAATGAGTTGACTTTGT
>JAFTNE010000027.1 GCA_017452035.1 Clostridia bacterium | reverse complement strand
TTGTTTTAGCCTTGGCGATTGCCTAAACTGCACCACAACCACCAACATTTTACGCTCGGTTCCGTCATAGGACTTGCCCGTTTCCACAATGTTTAAGCCACGCTTAAAGTTACCTGTAATGGCATCTGTTAGTTGTTGAGGCTGACTGGTTACTATCAAAAACTTTTGTGGGTGGTCAAAGCCACGTTGTAGCATGCCCATAAACTCGCCTGCGACAATAATAAACAACAACGAGTACATAACAATCCAAAAGTTTTCCCCTTCAACAACCATGATTACCACCCCACCAAGAATGGTCAACACAAAGTTGATAATCAAAATGATTTTGGAAAGGTCCAACTCGGGGCGTTTTTTGGAGATTACCTTGGCAACAATTTCCGTACCACCATTGCTTGCGTTGTTTACTGATGCAATGTACATGCCTCCACCAAGCAACACACCACCCATAATTACCGAAATGATGCGCGACTCGCTAAATTGGAACGTGGGAAATATTTTGGGCAAAACGGACATTGCTACAGTGGACATTACTACCGAAAAGATGGTTTTTGCAGTAAAATCTCCACGCAGATACACAATGGAAAGTATCAACACTGGCACGTTAAGTAGCATGTACAAAATGGGCATTATTTGCTCTACCGTAACGTTGTCAACAAAAGCTGTCACTAAAAACGCTAAAGCTGATGCAACACCCGTAAGCCCACCTGCAACCAGTTTTGTGGGGTTGACAAAGGTGTACATACAAATTGCAATAAGCATTGATGCCACAAAAACTTCAAAATATTCTTTTATCCATTGCCAAAGGCTTTTTTTGCTTTGCAAAGTTTGCACCTCTTTGTAACAATCAGTTCTCAATTTGTTGCATTTTGCCCACGCCTTTACACAAAATTTAGCCAGAAAACATTAACAAAATTTCAATACAAAACGTGGTAAAATTTACACGAATAATATTATATTTTCTTGCAAAATATGTCAAATATTTTGTGGCAAATTGTTAGGCAAAAGGTACAAGTTTTTGCAACAAAATAATTTGCGACTACGCTTACAATATAATGTATCTCTACCCACGTCAAAGCAAACTCATTACAGTAAAAAGTATGGTTTCGCCCAAAATGCTTACACAAAAAAAGAACTTGGATTGTTACGTCCAAGTTCTTGTTTTATATTTGGTTGGTTGTTATCTCAAAGACTTTGGTTTACGAATACGGTTGAGTTGCTTGTTCATCTTTAACAATTCTTCCTTGGTAAAGTTTACGTTTGCCATACCAATCATAGATGCAAGACGAAGTACGGTAAAGCCACCCATCATTTGCATGATACCACTGCCAGCACTCATATCAACGTCAAAGCCACCACTCTTCTTTTCGCCGTCATTTTTCTTGCTAGCGTTCATCTTCTTTTTAAGTTTGAGGCCAAGTTTGATAAACCACAATTTGCCCCAGAAGGACTTCATGATGTCGCTAATTTTGTCGTTTAGGCTGTAACGTCCAGCAGGTGCGTCAATATCAAACCAGTTCAAAATTGCGCCTTGTTCTTTAAGAACGTAGTCTTGGTTCATTTCGTCAACCTTACGGATTGTGCCGGAGTCTTCCAAGTCGCCAGCTTTTGCAACAAGTGTTGTTTCGCCAACGTTAGCTACTTCCCAACGGAAGAAGTGGTCATCTGCCTTTACTTTGCCAAGGGAAACGCCGTTTGCAAACAATTCAACTTCTGGTTGGTTAGAGTAAACTGTAACCTTGGTTACGTCCTCTACACGGTCAATGTAACGTTTGGAGCAAAGGTGTACAAATGGTTCGTCAGATAGCCAAGCTTTGTAAGCGTAGAAGGAGTCCTTTTTGTACTTACGGTCCATTGTTACAAGGCCCTTGTGGTTTTGACCGTTTTCGCCACCTTCAGCACGAGCGTCAGCACCAAAGTCGAACATGTTCCAAACGTGAGTCGCCCACATATACTTGCGTGTGAACAATTGTTTGATGAGTTCTTCGTGGTAGAAAGATGGATATTCTTCGGTGTAGTCGCCTTGGAAAGGTGTAGAGCTGTGCCAGTTCAACGCCTCGCAACCATATTCCGAGCAACCAATGGGGATGTTGGGGTGCTTTGCGTGGAATTTGTCAAACCAAGGGCCGTTCATGGTTGTATCGCCACCGTACCAACCAAAGTAGTGGTTGTAGCTTACAACGTCAGGAATTTGAACGTATGGGTCATCCATACTGCACATAGATACGCAAGCAATGGTTGTAAGACGAGTTTTGTCCATTTCGTGACAAAGGTCGTTTAGTATGTTGTGATTTTCCAAAAGGTCGTCAGTAGAACCACTGATGGTAATTTCGTTGGAAAGTCCCCAAACTACAATACTTGGGTGGTTGTAGTTTTGAGTGATAAGTTCCTTCATTTGAGAAATTGTGTTTTCACGACCGGTTGGCATATGACGGGAAATGTATGGGATTTCTGCCCAAATTACAAGACCCTTTTGGTCACAAAGGTCGTAGAAGTATTGGTCGTGTTGGTAGTGAGCAAGACGAATTGTTGTTGCGCCCACTTCCATGATGAGGTCAATATCTTCTTCATGGTGGTATGGGAGCAAAGCGTTACCAATGCCAAATCTGTCTTGGTGACGAGATACGCCACGGAGTGGATACTCTTTACCATTCAAAATGAAACCATTTTCGGGGTGAATTTCAAATGTACGGCAACCAAATGGAATGTCCAAACTGTCGATAGTTTCACCATCGCGAATAATTGCAACCTTTGCTGTGTAAAGGTATGGGTCTTTGCGACCATTCCAAAGGTGAACGTTGGCAATATCTAGTGTGTGAGATGTTTCGTTGCTAGTTGCACAAACAACTTCGGCGCCTGTTGCATCAACAATTTGGTAGGAGATTTGGTCACCCTCTTGAAGGTTGGTAACAAACGTGCGAATTTCTACGTGAGCGCAATCGCCATCAACTGTTGGTGTAACCATAACACCACATCCACCGTAGTAGTCAAGGTCGAAGCGGGTGTTGTTTACTGCAACCAAGTTTACGTTACGGTAAAGACCACCGTAGAAAGTAAAGTCGGCCATTTGTGGATAAACAACCTCGTTAGGTGAGTTGTCTACAACAATTGCAACTTCGCAACTATCTGCCAAACTATCGGTAATATCTACACGCCATGTGGAGTAACCACCATCGTGATGAGCCTTGTGTTGGCCATTGAGATACACGTCAGCACTGGAATTTGCGCCACGAATTTCCAAATAGTAACGATCTGCTGTGGGCAAATCGGCCTTGGAAAGCACCTTTTTGTACAAGCAACTACCACGGAAGTAGTCGTTGCCACCGTCGTGTCCGTCAACAGCATTCCATGTATGTGGAAGTGTTACTGTTTGCACGTTTTCGTGACCTTGTGCGTTGGCGCAATCTTGGAAAAATTGCCAATTGTCGTTGAGAGAAATGATTTGTCTCATTTGTTACCTCCAAAAATTCTTTTTTAACCGTCATTCATTATAACTAATACAAAAAGTGTTGTCAATACCCGTATTTTCAATTTGTATAAAAAAGTTATAAAGTAGACTGTATTTTGTTGCAAAACATTGACCAAAGTTTTGACAGAACAATAGTCATCTTTTAGAACCAACGTTGCTAAATGCAACATTTTGCCGTTGCAAATTATCGGTGTGCACATTACAGTTTTTGCTCGATTTTGTACCATTTGCACACACTGGTTTTGTTTGTTGCGCTCGGTAGAATAATGTGTTGGCAGTCCACCCAGTTGAAAATGTATTTTGATTGCCTTTGCGCTTGTAAGCCTACTAATTGACTTTGGCATTGCAATTGGCAAAAGTCAATATTGCTTGTCTTGGTTTGATAAAATGCGCCGTTAATGGGTATTTTACGCCTTTTAGCTGAAAATGCGCCTAAAAAGTGAAAAAATGTGCCGATTTTTTTACAAAGTGATATTGACTTTGCTATATCGATAATGTATAATTTCAATGGCTGTAATAAAAATAAAATAATTCAAGGAGGAGTTATGGCTAAAAAAGAAATCGTGCTTGACGAAAACGGCAAGCGCAAATTTGGTATCCGCGACAATGTCGCATACATGCTGGGCGACGTTGGTTGCAACATGAGTTTTTCGTTGAAAGGTACGGTTCAAACCTTCTGGCTAGTTTTCATGGCTTTGGAAACAGGACTTTTGTCAGCATTGCTACTTGCTGTACAAGTTTGGGATGCTATCAACGACCCACTCATTGGTTCTTTGATTGACAACGACCGTCGTGCTTACAAACATGGTAAGTTTAAATCATACATCTTCTTGGGTGCGTGTGGCTTGCTTGTTGGTGGCGCTGCAGTTTTCCTGCCCTTCCCCAACGCAGACCTTTGGTTGAAGTGCGTATTGTTTATCCTGGGATACATCATCTGGGATGCATTCTATACTATCGCAAATGTACCTTACGGCTCAATGATGAACCTCATTACTGAAGACAATGCAGAGCGTGCTTCCCTTTCCACATGGCGTAGTATCGGTGGTATGATTGGTAACGTACTCCCCATGGTATTGTTGCCTGCAATCATCTGGAACAAGGTTACTTGGACAGGTTCTACATCCAGCTTCTGGGATAAAATTGCTCCAACTTTGGTAGATGAGAAAACAGGACAACTCATTCTTCAACCAGAAGACTTTACCCATTACCCCAATATTCCATCTATTTTTGGTGACAAAGCTGGTTTGCCTTACTCAGTAGGAGATCCATCCAAAGGCATACCACCTGACCCTGTTTACAATCCTTTGACTGGTGCTCAAATTGAAATTTTGAACGGCAAAAACGTTTTCTGGGCTGCATTGATCATGGGCGTGATTGGCTTTATTGCATTTATGTTCATGCTCAAGATGACAACAATTCGCGTAGACGAAAACAAAGTAAAAACCAACGAAACAACAAAGTTCAATTTCTTTAAGTCAATTGGTAACTTTATGAAGAACCGCCCTGCTGTTGGTGCAACAGTTGCTGCAATGGGAATGTTCCTTGGCATGCAATCTGCATCCACAGCTAACACAATCATGTTTGCTACCTACTTTGGTAAAGCATCATTGTCTGGCTTGGTAATGGTTATCGGTTTTGTTCCAATGTTCGTGTTTATGCCGTTTGTAAAGAAACTTGTAACAAAATACGGCAAGAAAGAAGCATCCGCTGTTGGCGCAGTTGCATCCATGGCTGGTAGCGCACTTATGTTTGTGTTCCCACTTATACCAAACAAAACTGTTGGCCTTGTTATATACATTGTTGCTCTTGTAATCTTTGGTCTTGGTATGGGTACATACAACTGCGTAAGTTGGGCTTTGATGGCAGACGCAATCGACTACAACGAATGGAAATTTGGTTCTCGCGAAGAGGGCACAATCTACTCGCTCCACAGCTTCTTCCGTAAGCTCGCGCAAGGCGTTGGACCATCCATTGTATTGATTGTTATGGGCTGGCTTGGTTACGAAGCACGCAAGGGTACAATCGGTCAATCTGCACAGACAGCTCACAATATGTGCTGGCTTGTTGCTGGTTTGTACGCATTGAGCGCAGTTTTGATGCTTGTTGGTATTGCTGTAATCTACAACCTCAGCAAAAAGACAACTGATCAAATGCAATCTGAACTTGCTGCTCGTCACGCAGACGCACAACCAACAGAAGCTCCTGTTGAAGCTCCAGCTGAAGCGTAATTAACTACATAACAAACAACAGCCGTTTGGCAAACATGGGATGCGAACAAATCGCATCCCTTTTTGTTTGTGTTTGTAGTAACACAAGGTCAACAACTTTTGCTGACCAATACCCCTACTATCTAAGTATCGTTGTGTTGCATGGTGGCAAAAGGGTACAAAAGTTATGCACGTCCACAAAAATACGCAAAAATAAAGCACAACTGTAAAATAGTTATTGCAAAATGAGTTTATTTATAGTATAATTAACCATATACTTATTGCATGATAATTTTGTGTTAGTAGCAAAGTGTATAATGTGCCTTTGATGCTAAACAAACAGCATGCACCAACAAACAAGTTTGTGTGTGGCGTGTGATAAAATCTGTATTTGAGAGGTAACTTTTATGAAGGGTTGCAAAGCAATACAAATTATTTTTGGTATCATTTGCGCATTGATGACAATTGCATTGGGTACTGTTGCCGTACTACTGTTTTTGCCATACATTGGTGGAGATTTGACTGACGGCATTTTCCACACAATGTACGAGGGCGTACAAAACGTTGCAACTACCGTTGGCCTTACAGGTTACACTTGGGTTGTACTTTGCGTAGTGTTTGTACTGCCTACCGTTTTGTTGGTAATTGCCACCAATTTGCTACTTTATGGTAAACGTGGTGGTAGCATTGTAGCAGGCAGTGTTTTGGCACTTGTTGCTTTGATTATTGTGGGTGGCGTGACAGGCTATTTCAGCAAAGACCTATTTGCAAGCTGGCAAAAGATTTACCTCATTGTTCTTGGTGGTGGCTCGGCATTTTTCCTGTTGATGTTTGTGTTGACAACGTCTGCAGTAAGACGCGCCAAAAAACAACCTGTTGGAGTTGTAGACGAAGCCCCCGACAGTGTTTATGATGAAATTGTTATCACGGTAGAAAGCGACCAAGGCACAGACACCACTGACACAGCCGTTGTAGAGTCCACAACTGACGAAGGTGCAGTTGACCAACCAGCTGACGAAAGCACTGATGATGGTATTTTGTTTATGGCGCAAGATTACAGCAGTGTTAGCGAGGTTGCTGACAACACCTACGAACACAACGACGTTTTACCCAAAAAGGTATTGGAAAAACTCAAGATTGCACGCGAATTGTACGAAAAGGGTGCTATCACAAAGGACGAGTACCTTTCTATTGTAAACAAATACCTTACACAACAATAGTATTTACTAGCAAACAAAAATCGCATAACCAAAAGACGCATCCGTGTTAGATGCGTCTTTTTTTGTTAACGAAAAAAGGTTACCCAACAAATTGTTGAGTAACCTTATTGTTTGTTATCTTTTGCCGTAGGGCTTTTTGAATCGAGGGTTGTTTAGCACTTCACCGAGAATCAAACTTTTACGGATGGCGTTGAGGTCGTACACCTTGCCGTCATCATCCGTTTCGTACATCAAGTCGGTGGCTATCAAACGTACACCGTCAAGCTCGTCACAGCCTTCGTCATCCACCTCACCAAGTGAGCCTACAATTGGCTCGTAGGTTTCCACCGTGCCGTAGTGAGAGTGGCCATCGGCCCCTACAACCTGTGCAGTTGCAGGCTTTTGCGCGCCTTTGCGCTGTTGCAAACCCGATTGATAACGGCGTTGCTCGGGAGTTAGCTGTCCCGTTTGATTTGGATGTGTGCCAAATGGATACTTGCCATCGTCATCATCAGTGTCGTTTACAATATTGTTGACGTTTTTCTTGATGAATTTGATTGCAATAAAAATCAACGCAACAACACCAATAACCAACGATACTATGCCCTCGAAATCTTCCGACGCGAAGCATAAAAAGTTAAACATAGGCCTTTCTCCTATTTTTTGCTACCCTTGTCGCCTGTGCCTGCACCTGCACCACCTGCTGGGGTATCGCCCGTGCCAGAGATTGCTTGGCGCATAGCTGTATCAGCTTGGATGTTTTGAAGTTGGTAGTAGTCCATGATACCAAGACGACCACTGCGAAGAGCCTCTGCCATAGCGCGTGGAATTTCTGCCTCTGCCTCGATAACCTTTGCGCGCATTTCTTGAGTCATAGCACGCATTTCTTGTTCGGTGGCAACAGCCATTGCACGGCGTTCTTCGGCAGCAGCTTGAGCAATACGTTTGTCTGCCTCGGCTTGGTCCATTTGAAGTTGCGCACCAATGTTACGGCCAACGTCTACGTCAGCAATGTCGATGGACAAAATTTCGTATGCTGTACCAGCATCGAGACCTTTTTTCAAAACTGTCTTGGAGATAAGGTCGGGGTTTTCCAATACTTCTTTGTGAGTTTCAGCAGAACCAACTGTTGTTACGATACCTTCGCCAACACGTGCGATGATGGTTTCTTCGCCAGCACCACCAATCAAGCGAGCGATGTTTGCGCGTACAGTTACACGAGCTTTAACTCGAAGTTCGATACCATTTTTAGCAATGGCAGAGATTATTGGTGTTTCGATAACCTTTGGATTAACGGACACTTTAACGGCGTT
>JAFTNE010000026.1 GCA_017452035.1 Clostridia bacterium | reverse complement strand
TAGGGGCTTGGCTGGCATTTTGCGCGCAACTTTCCCCGAGAAAGAAATCTATACACAAACGGAAGATTCATCCAACTACTTGGCATTTTTGGGCGTAGACGACGAGCCTATTGCTGACGAACTGTACTCCGATGCACTTGTTATCGTTACCGATACAGCAAACCTTGCACGTATTTCCAACAGCAAGGTTCACTTGGCAAAGGAAATTATCAAAATCGACCACCACATTGACATTGCCCCCTATGGCAACGTTAGCTGGGTGGAAGACTTGCGTAGTTCTTGCAGTGAAATGATTGCTTACTTCTACCAATATTTCCAAGATGAACTCAAAATTGACGTTGAAACTGCAACCTACATCTACACTGGTATGGTTACCGACAGTGGCCGTTTCCGTTACGAATCCACCAATGGCGACACAATGCGCCTTGCAGGTATGCTACTAGATATGGGTATCAACACCGAGTGGCTGTTTGCCAACTTGTACCTGCAAGACTTCGACTCCTTCAAGTTCGAGTCCTTCGTGCACGAAAACATGCAACGCTCCCCAAATGGCGTTGTTTACATCCACATCACAGACGAAATTCAACAAAAATTCGGCCTCAATCTCGAGCAAGCAAGCGAGGCAGTATCATTCATGAACTCCATCAAGGGTAGCTTGTGCTGGTTGGCATTTATCAACTGCCCAGACGGAACAATTCGTGTTAGACTTCGCTCGCGCTTTATGGAAATCAACGCCCTTGCCGAAAAATACGGTGGTGGTGGCCACCAATGCACTGCTGGCGCAACTTTGACGGACACAGCCGACATTGCAAAAATGGTTGCCGATGCTGACGCAATGGTTGCCGAGTACAAAGCAACACACGAGGGTTGGCTATGAGAATTTTGGTTGCTAACGACGACGGAATAGAAAGCGTTGGCTTGCGCATTTTGGTTGAGTGGGCAACAAAACTTGGCGAAGTGACAGTTGCTGCACCAGCCCTTCAACAAAGTGCAAAATCTCACGCAATAAACATCCACGACCCCATTGAAGTGCGCAAGGTAGACTATATGCCCGGTGTTACTGCATACGCTGTGGATAGCACCCCTGTGGACTGCGTTCGCTTTGCAACACTGGGACTCAAAACCACCTACGACTTGGTTCTTTCCGGCGTAAACCGTGGTTTCAACTTGGGCGAAGACATCCTTTACAGTGGCACTTGTGGATGTATTTTCGAGGCAAAGCTACGTAGCATCAAGGCAATTGCCTTTTCTACCGACCCAAGTACGTTTAGCCAAGTTGCCGAGCATTTGGACGAGATTTGGCAGTTCATCCAACAAAACAACCTGTTTGACTATGCCGACCTTTACAACGTAAACATCCCACTTGACCCCAAAGGCATTTGCCTAACACGCCAAGGGGATGCCTACTTTACAGATAGTTTCGACAAACTTGACGACACACACTACCAACAAAACGGCTACTGCATACACGTTAACAAAGGCGATTTGACAGTGGATACCGACACAACCATCAGTGGCTACGTGAGTGTTTGCCCACTGTCTATCAAGCGTGATGACCGACAAGCTTTTGAGCTGGCATACAAAAATTTGAAATAAAAAATTGACAATGACAAAAGGACGAACAATTTGTTCGCCCTTTTTTGATACACAAAAGATTTTGCGCGCAAAAAAGACCTTCCAAATGGCAGGCCTTTTTTTGGTTGGAATGATGGGGGTTATTCAGCGTAATCTACGGAGATAGATTTGATGTAGATAGCCTTACTGCTAGTTTGTGTGTATTGGAACACGATAGGACCAGAAAGACCTGTTACATTAAATTTATAACTTGTAGCTGTTGTTGTGATTGTAGTTGAATCACCCACTTTTGTTCCACCTACTGTAACTACAAATGACGCGTTTACACTACTTGCACCAGATGTGTTGATAACAATCTTGGTTACATTGCTAAATGATGCAGATGTAAGAGTCATGCTCTTGTATGGGGAGCCACCAGAACCAAGTTGTTGACCTTTCGTTCCATCATATCCCCAATATCCACCATCACCTGCAAGTGTCCACTTGACATTATTAAGCGTCGTGTCTCCATTTGCAGACCATTGTTTTGCTGTAAATGTGTAAGAGTAAGTTTTTGGGGTCAACGTTGGTTCAACTGCTCCACATCCTGTGCAGGCTCCATCAACATAGGTGTGTTCTCCTGTGGCAAGAATTATTTCAGTTCTCATCACTGCTTCACATTTTGTACAGCTATATGTCTTCACACCATTGCTTACGCAAGTTGCTTCACTTGTAATAACGCCAGCATTTTCTGTATGTGCTTCATATAGGAACTCTACCAAACACTTGGCACATTGATACTTATGGTCATCTGCATCGTGGGCTTGAACTTCGCCCCAAACGTGAACGCAAGCAACTTCAGCTTCACAAACATCACAAATTTTGTCGTCATTTTCATCCTTGTGACCAGTAGCATCAGTTGGATTATCGGTGTAGTTGTCGCCACAAACAGAACATGTGTGAGTTGTGTAACCATCATCTTCGCATGTTGGATCTGTTACAACTGACTCGTACTTGTGACCTGCTGGAATTTCAGTCGTGCTGATAGTATCGCCACAATCATCACAAGTTACAGTTGTGCTACCTGCAACTGTACAAGTTGCATCAACTGTTGTTTCGGTTGTGTTTTCGTGTTGACATTGAATTTTACCAGTGCCTGCCAGTGTGTAGAAGGCAAGGGTTTGACCTGCCGTGTTACCTGTTGTGTTGTCGTAACAACGAACATCCGGGTTTGTTATATATACACCTACATAACGACTTGTTGCAGTATTCTTGAGATATCCAGATTCGGCATCAATAGTAAATGCTTTGTTTTCATTTGTTCCTACGCGAACACCATTATTGGAGTTTGTGCAGTAGAGCCATGTTTCAGTTGTGCCGTTAACATAGATAGTCAATGTGCCATTTTCATTTGTGATATTCCACTTGATATTTTCAGCAATGTCTTCAGTAATTTTGCCATCAGCAGTTTTTACTACCACTGCTGTAGGTGCAGTAGAACCACCCTTGTCGTTACTAATTGCCCATGAAGTGCCGTCCTTGCTATAAACAATAACTACAACATCTGTAGACTTGATATTAGCAAGGTCTGTTGCTACCCAAGCAAAGATTTCATGACAAACTTTGCATACATTATTTTCTACTTGGTGTCCTGTTGCTGGAATAGCTTCTGTTTCCTTGTGGTTTGCATCATTTGCGCAAGTGCGAGTTTTTTCACCTGCTGTTGTGCAAGTTGCAGGGGTTGTTGTTGTCCACTCGCCATAGCTATGACCTGTTGCTGGAATTTCGCTGTAAGTTGTGTAGTTACAGTCAGCACATTCTTCGTAAGCATTCCAGCCAATATCTTCGCATGTTGCAGATTGTGCATCATGTTCTTCAATTG
Source organism: Clostridia bacterium (assembly GCA_017452035.1). Lineage (GTDB taxonomy): Bacteria > Bacillota > Clostridia > Christensenellales > CAG-314 > Fimimonas. Next base: position 3,154 of record JAFTNE010000026.1, on the reverse strand, counting down.
TATGGTTAGCTTTTACAACTTGTTCACAAACGGAACAGGTGTGTGAGTGTTGCTCGGCATCAACACTTGACCACTCGCCAAAGCTGTGTTCAACGGTCTTGATATGTTCACAATCTTCACAAACTTGTTTATGGTGGGTATCGTTGTGTTGTTCTACTTCGCCATAATTGTGTTCAGCTGTTGTTGTATAGCCACAAGCACACACAAGGTTGTGGTTGCTGTCATCATCAGCGATTTCCTTTGCTACAAAGTCGTGGCCTTCGTTGTAGTACTCATCGCAGAGTGTACATGAAATCTTGTGAGAATCGGCACTGTCTACATTTTCGGGGGCGCCCCAAACGTGGTTGCAGGTTTCTTCTTCCAATGTGATTTGGAACTCAATTGCAGAGGTAACTGTAAATTCGTAGTTGCCCTCAATCAACTCGATAGGTTCACCATTTGCAGTTACGCTAACTTTGTAACCTTGTGGAGCTACAACGCTCAACGTTACTTGGTCATTTTTGTAGTAGTTGCCTACTGGAGTAAGCTCGTAAGTTGCCTTAACTTCATCAATTGCATTGTTTACAACTGTAATTGCAATTGTGGGTTCGTCATGGCCACAAACGCACTTGTGGTCTACCCAAACGTGGTCTGCAAATTGGTCGCTAACAGCATCACAATTAGCACATGCAAGTGCGTGTTGAGTGTGGTTATCTTCAACATTGGATGGTCTTGTGAATGTGTGACCACTTGCTGCAACTTCTTGTTGTGGAACAGTTTTTGTACCACAAACAGAACAGTGTTTACCTTCGGTAAGACCAGTTTCGGTACAAGTTGGAGCAACTGCTGCATCAACAACTTCGGTGTGACCTGTTGCTGGAATTTCCGTTTCAACACTGTGGCCACAGTAAGTACATGTAACTACTGTCAAACCTGTCTCAAGACATGTTGCAGGATTAGTTGTTGTGGTTGTGTTTGTGTGATTGCAAACAAAGCCCTTTGTTTCATTTCTGTAGATGGAAACATCTTTTTGATTATTATTTTTATCATAGCAAGAGAACACGCTACTACTTTGATTGTAGCGCAACAAATTGCGGCTGTAAGATCCTTGAGCTGTAATGATAGCAACACCCGTTTCGGCATCAATAGTTATTGTCCAACTTGAATTGTCACTCAATGATGCTTCAGTTTTCAAGTGGTTACTGGAACTACTTGCCGCGTACAAGTAACCTTTCGCTGGTTCATCAACATAGAACGCAAATGTGCCCTCTTTATTACCAGCTTGAAGCTCAATAATTTGAACATCATCATTTAATGTACCGAGTGCGTTTTCATTTTTAGCGATGCCAGCTTGGCCACGATTATTGTTGTTTTGAGTTGTGCTCATAGCAAAGTTAAAATTACTTGCAACAATAACAATTTGATCGCCAGCTTTCAATGTGCTTGCATCTGTTACAAGATACCAACCCTCTTGAGGAGCAGGAATGTCACATTTAGCACAACCTTCTTCAAATACATTGTGAGTTTCGGTATACTTGGTTTGACATGTGTCACAAGTAAATGTATGGTAATCTTTGTGGGTGTTTTCGGGCTTAGCTGTAGAGCTGTGTTTAGCCTCATCTGCTTTTTCGCCACATTCGTTACATACTTTGTAGTGGGTGCCGTTTTCTTCATCAACGGACCACTCTACATTTTCTGTATCGTGACCATTTGCGTCAATTGTAACCTCTTCGAGTGTGGTTTCGATTGTTGCATCTTGGTCGGCAAACAACTTGTCGCAATTTTCGCAAGACCAGTACTCGCTGTTACCAGTTTCCGTACATGTTGCTGAAACTGCATCATGGTGAACAGTGCTGTGACCGTTTGCACTACCTTCCTCTGTGCGAGTGTCTTCTTCTTCACAGTTGTCGCACTTTGCTGTTTCGGTACCATCGGCTGTGCAAGTTGCATCGTTGTTGGATGTGTAGTTTGTAAAGCTGTGGCCGTTTGCGTTGCCATAAGCTTGATTACATGTTTGGCAAGTTGCAGGTTCGGTACAGGTTGCTGTGCCACCAGCACAATTTGCAAGGTCAAGTTTTTCGTTACAGCCGTTTTCACACTCGTGGTAGTGTTGGCCGTTTACGCTTGTCCAAGTTTCGGATGGCGCGTGAGCGTTAGCATCAATTTCAACGTCTTCAAGTCTGGTGTGGCTTCCGTTGTGTGTACATGTGTATGTCTTTACACCTGTGGATGTGCAGGTTGCAGGTGTTGTTACAACGCCAGCATCCCAACTGTGAGCGTTTTCGTCAATGCTTCCATAAGCGTTGTTACAGGTTGCGCAAACTGCCTTATCTGTGCAAGTTGCTGTGCCACCGGAGTGTGCTGTTTGTGCAACTAATGTGTAGCCACATTCGCAAACTTTCCAGTGGTTATCTGCATCGTATTGCATTGTGCCGGAGCAAGCTGTTTCGTCAAGTTTTGTACCACAGCCGTTGAGACACTCTTTATAGTGTTTGCCGTTTTCGTCACTTGTCCAAGTTTCAGCTGGTTTGTGGTCGAGAGCATCAATTTTAACGTAGGTTGTGTAAGTACATTCTTCACATGTGTCGTAAGCATCCCAACCGATATTTTCGCATGTTGGAGCTTGAGCATCGTGATGAACAAGTGTGTGAGCCGCAAGTTCAAGAGCGATTTTTGTTCTACTGAGTTCTACACCACAGTCTTGGCAGTAAACAACGGAGTAGTAAGAGCCAGCTACTGTGCATGAGGATTCAACTCTGTTTTCCTCTACTGCATCAGCAGGTGTGTGAGCACTTACTGTGTAACTGCTTGTTTCTTCATTGTAGATGGAGTGGTAGTTAGCAGAGTCGAGCTTGTTTTTGTAGTCGCCGTCACCAGCGCTGTTTGCTGGGTTGTAGTTTACAAATTCGCCACCAGTGATAACGTACTTACCTCTTGTTGCTTGCTCTTCGGATTCGTCAATATCAAGTACAAACCACATACCGTTGTAAGATTCTTTCGCTTCGAACTTACCGCCTTTGATGTGAGTTGTACTGTTTGTCTCTGTGAAGATTACTGTACCATAGGAGTTTGAGTAGAAGTAACCATTTTCAATTGTGAGAGTGGAATTGATACGGCAGGAGATGACGGAGTTAGTAGCTGCAGTGTATGTTCCACCACTAACCATCTTGCCGTT
>JAFTNE010000025.1 GCA_017452035.1 Clostridia bacterium | reverse complement strand
TGTAACATTTTTTACCATAGTTGGCAAATGATTTGTAACAAAAAATTGCACGAGTTTGTGTTCATTTTTAAAATGTGCAAAAAGTGGTAATTTTATAGCATTTTGTGGAAAATTGTTATGCTTTGACTACGCGATATCGCATTTTGTAGATATTTGTCAAACAAAAAAGAGCAGGTAAATTATACCTGCTCTTTGCGATTTTGTGTTATTTTTTGCAACCAACTACGCCTTTTGGCTCTTTTTGAGTTGTTCCTTGGTAAATTGCAAGGTGTACAAATCGTAGTAGCGACACTTTTGTTTCAACAGTTGGTCGTGGTTGCCCTGCTCAATGATTTGACCATGGTCCAAAACGATGATGTTATCTGCGTGTTGGATGGTAGACAGTCGGTGAGCAACAATGAGCATTGTGCCAATGTTCATCATTTTGTTCAAGCTGTCTTGAATTAGCACTTCCGTTTCGGTATCAATATTGGCTGTTGCCTCGTCCAAAATCATAACCTCGGGGCGATGGATGATGGTGCGCGCAAAGGACAACAATTGGCGTTGACCTGCCGAGAAGTTGTTACCACGCTCGCGAACTTCCTCATCAAGGCCGTTTGTCAGTTTGCCGATAAAGTGGTCGGCATTGACGTACTTGCAAGCCTCCATGATTTGCTCGTCAGTAAACTCGTCATGCAAAACAATGTTGCTACGGATTGTGCCTGCAAACAGGAAAACGTCCTGCAACATTTGACCGAAGTGCTTGCGCAGTGAGGCAATTTTGATGGTTTTGATGTCGATACCATCAAGCAAAATAGTTCCTTGTTGGATATCGTAGTTACGGCAAAGCAAGGACAAAATTGTTGTTTTGCCACTGCCCGTTGCGCCAACAAATGCAACTGTGTCGTTAGCATTGATGTGGAAGGAAACGTCTTTTAGCACCCACTCCCCTTCGTTGTAGGCAAACCAAACGTTTTTAAACTCGATTTCCCCCTTGACGTCTTCCAGTTCGATAGCATCGGGCGCATCAACAACGTCAGGCGCGATATCCATAATGGTAAATATCTTTTCTGCTGATGCAAATGCCGATTGCAAACGGTGGAATTGTTCAGCCAACGATTGCAATGGGTTGAACAACTTGGAAATGTACATGTAGAATGCTACAATTGTTTCGCTGGTGATTACTTGGCCCATAAACTCAACGTTTTTGATAACGCCACGGCTACCCATAAAGAACAAGCAAAGTACAGCGCAGATGTAAAGCATGTACATCAATGGACGGAAGATACCAAACACCATAATTTGTCCGTGGATGGCCTTGTACAACTTGTCGTTTTTGTCAACAAATTGGTTCATCTTGGCATCTTGACGGTTGAAGATTTGGGTAATTTTCATAACGGACAAGTTTTCCGAAAGGTAGGTGTTGATGTCGGTGTAGCCGTCCTTTACTTTACGGTAAGCCCTACGCGAGAACTTACGGAAAAGTACGGTAAACAACACGATAAATGGCACAAAGCACAGCACCATCAATGTCAGCATGTAGTTGATGGAAATCATCATTACCACAACGCCCACAATTACAAAGCAGTTTTGTACCAAGTTTACAAGCATACTTGTAAACATTTGAGAGATTGCGTTGGTGTCGTTGGTTACACGAGTAACAAGTTTACCAACGGGAATTTTTGACAGTTGCGAGTGAGAAAGACTTTCGATATGAGTGAAAGCATCTTCGCGCAACTTGGAGACAATTTTTTGTCCTGTGGATTGCAAAATGAGCGATTGGAAGTAGGTACAAGTAAGTGATACAAGCAAAATTGCCACATACAGCACCACGCGCAAAATTAGGTCGCCCATTTCAAAGCCAGCAGGGTTTTTGATGAGGCCTTGGATGTTGGAAATAAACAATGGCGAAACCAAACTGAACACAATGGACAACAGCATGATGAAAAACACCAATACAAACTGTTTCCAGTAGGGTTTTGCATACTTCAACAGTCTGCCAAACAGCTCGCTATCCTTCATTTTACGGTCAAAGCCCATGCTTTCCTTTTTGTCTTTTACAAAGGAAAACACAACTATAAGCACGGCCGAAATTACGCCAATAATTGCGCCAACAATAAGAAGTGGAAGATATTCGTACATATTAGTTATCCCCCCTTTCTTCATCCAGTTTTTGCAACTCAACCATCACGTTGTACTCGTGGCAACGAGCAATAAGCTCTTGGTGAGTACCCACGTCCACAATTTTGCCGTCATCAAGCAAAATAATTTTGTCCAAATCTTGCACGGTGGAAATACGGTGAGCAATGAGTAACGTTGTTTTACCTTGGCGTGTTTTGCGAAGGTTTTCCAAAATGATTTTTTCCGTATTGGTATCTACTGCCGAAACAGAGTCGTCCAAAATGAGGATAGGCGCATCTTTGAGCAATGCTCTTGCAATGGAAACACGTTGTTTTTGTCCACCAGAAAGGGTTACACCACGTTCGCCAAGAACAGTGTCGTAGCCGTTGGCAAAATCTACAATGTTACCATGAACGTCTGCCAGTTGTGCGTAATGCTCGATAGTATCTTGACCTGCATCATCCACTGTAAAACCAATGTTTGCCGAAATTGTATCGCTAAACAAAAAGTTATCTTGTGGGACGTATGCGCAAAAATCGCGAAGACTTTCAATTGTGATGTCGTTTACGTCCTTGCCGTCCACAAACACTGTGCCATCGGGAACGTTGTAGCAACGAAGGATAATGTCAGCAACCGTTGTTTTTCCACTACCAGTTTTACCAACAACGCCAACAAGTTCGCCAGCATTGATGTTGAAGGAAACGTCTCTCAATGCATCATAGTCGGCATCAGGATAACGGAAGGTGAGGTTCTTGAACTCGATTTGACCTTGTACACTTTCCACCGGTTGAGCGTTTGCACTGTCAGCAACGTCTTGTTGGGTGTCCAACAATTCCGAAACACGGTTAAGTGATGCCTTACCACGAGATGCCATGTCAATCATATCTGTAATTGCCATCATTGGCCAAATGATACTGTTAAAGTAGCCAATAAACTCCATTAGCATACCTGCATCAAAAATCTTTTCGTGTACCAAGTATCCACCATAACCAAGGATAATTGCAATTGTGGACTCGATAAACAAGCTAACACAAACGTGAAGTGTTACCGAAAGCTTTGTGTAGGCAATGTTTGCAACTTCGTTTTTGCGATTAAGACGCTTGAATGCCCAAAGTTCTTTGAATTCCTTTACAAAGGCCTTGATAACTGCAATGCCGGAAAAACTTTCTTGCGCAAAGTCAGAAAGGTTAGAAAAAGCCTCTTGGCGAGCATCCCACTTCAACGTGAGATACTTACCCACAACAATACCAATTGTTACCAAAAACGCCATTGGAATAAGTGACAACAACGCCAAAACCCAGTTCATCATAAACATCTTGGCAATAGCCATACCACCAAGAAATACAATGTCACAGGCCTGCAAAATGCCCCAACTAAAACACTCTTGAACGGTTTCCAGGTCATTTGTGAACAAGCTCATCAAGTTACCCACCTTGTTACGGTGGTAGTATTGCAAGCTCAAATCTTTGCAGTGGTCAAACATGCGTTGACGAAGGTCACGCTCTACCTTGATACCACTACCCAAAAAGCACATGCGCCACATAAAACGGCCCACTACCATGATAGCGATAATTACAAGCATGGGTTTGCAAATTTGCTCCCATACAAAATCCATATCAAATGCCACCAGCGTTCCGTTTACATCCACAACTCCATCGTTGGCACCGTTGATAACCATACGGTACAACTCGGGAATTTTCAGTTGGAAGTAGTCTACGGCAACCAGTGCTACAACACCCAAAAGCAATGCAAATAGGTATTTGATATAGTACCTGTTGATGTGTTTTCCGAAAACCATAAATACCTCGATATCAAAAAAAGTAAGCTTACAGCAGAAAGTTAACACCCTTCCGATGTAATACTTACCCCACTTGATAACGTAAACAAAATGTTTACAAACGACTTTGCATATATTTTAGCACTATCATAAAATAATAGCAAACAAATACAAGGGCTTTGAGGCAAATTTTGACAAAAAAATGTGTGTTTATTGCAAATAAAAAAAGCAGTAGAACAATCTACTGCTAAAATAAAAATACTACAATTATGCAAGGTGCAACAGCTCTGCCAAGCTTTTGTTGGGGGCAAAACTGTGCGATATGTATTGGGAAATGTCCCCGAGGGCATCTTTTAGTAGCTCACCAGAAAAGGTTACCGTTTTTAGTTTGTCAAAGGGCATATCGGTAAGCAAATTGCATGCCGATACCACCCCAGGGGAAAGGGGTAAACTTTCCACAGTGCGATGGTCGTCACAAACAACGCCACCCTTTTGAAAATCCAAAAACATCTTTTTGCAAACGTTACCACACTCGGCACAGTGTTTGAAATCCAACGCAAAGCCCTGGAATTTAACAAACCCAAGCAGGTAACGCAGTACCACCGTCAAGGGGTTTGTTCCCAATACAAGTTGCTCCAACGCGCGCAGTGTTTCCACAAAAAGTTGTGGTTCGCTTTGACCTTCTTCGGTGTAGTTGACAAGACACTCGGCAATGGCGCAAGCAGAGTAGTAGACAACAATATCCTCGCGCAGTGTGTAAAAACTTTCCAACTGCTCGCAGGTTTTCAAAACAAGCCGGTCCCCCGTTTGAGCAATTTCGTAGTTGCCAAAGCAAAAGGTATCGCCGGCAAACTTTAACTTTGCCTTTGCCTTGCGAATACCCTTGGCATAGACGGAAATTTTGCCATAGTCCAACGAGTAAAGCAATATGAACTTGTCACTTTCGCCGTAGTCGGTCGTTTTGAGAGCTATGGCCTTGGTTGTGAGATCCATCCTTTGTCAGTTCCTTGTAAAGTAGGTAGTAGGCTGTGTTGCCCGTTTTTTCAAATAGTTTCCAAACTACGTCTTTCATTGCAAAACCTCACAAACAATATTCAGCAAGCCTTGATATATTCAAGGCAACTGTAATACCTTTCTCACAAATCACAAAGTTATCACACCACCAAAAAGGCAGTGTACGTAACTTTGCAAAAGGGGTAATTACTTTTAGTTTGTGGTTTTTGACGTAGTATTATGCACAAAAAGTGCTAATCTTTTTTGCGATTTGAGTAGCCTAGTTCGTTCAAAATGCTGGGGTTGTTGCGCCAGTCTTCCTTTACCTTTACCCAAAGCGTCAAAAATACTGGGCTTTGCATAAGCTTTTGGATGCTTTCGCGAGCATGGATACCAATGGACTTTATCATTGCGCCATGCTTACCAAGAACAATGGGCTTGTGAGAGGCTTTTTCCACCAAGATGGTTGCATCAATGCTCCAACCACCATTTTCGTATGCAAACTTGTTCAAAGCAATTCCAATACCGTGGGGAATTTCTGCCTCGCAAGACAAAAGCACCTTTTCGCGAATAATTTCGCACACGAGGTATCTTTCGCTTTTGTCGGTGATGTCGTCCTCCTCAAAGTACATTTCCGTACCTGTAAGATACTTTTTGAGTGCTTGTTTTAGTTCCTCCACACCATTGTTGCGCTTTGCTGACACGCAAAATACTTGGTCGATACCCTTTATTTCGTTTAACTTTGCAAGCTCGGGCAAAAGTTTTTCCTTTTGGGAGATGTCAATTTTTGTGATGACAACTACCACTGGTGCCGTTTGCTTGGTGTACTTGGCAATTTGGCTAATTTCACGTTCGGAAATGCCATCGTGACCATCCACCACTACCATGATGCAGTCCACGTCGTCCACTGCATTGTCGATACTTTTTAGCATGTAGTCGCCAAGGGCATTTTTACTTTGCAAAAAGCCTGGTGTATCTACAAATACAATTTGACTTTCGTCATCCGTCCACACGCCCATAATGGAGTCGCGAGTGGTTTGGGGCTTGGGGGATACAATACTTACCTTTTGTTGAATAAGTGCGTTTAACAACGTTGATTTGCCAGCATTAGCAAGACCAACAATAGCAATAAATCCTGTTTTTCTCATTGTGTTCCTTTGGTGTGCCAACACCTTTTGTTATATAATTTGCCAAATACTTGTGTGTTGCAATAGCACAAACGTAGCAGTTGCAAAAACTTGTATTAACAAAAAAAACATAACGGTGTGGCAATTTTTGTGTTGTGTATGCAAACTATCTGTTGATGCCTGCTTTTGTCAAAATTTCATTTTGCAAAGAAAACATTTGCTTTTCGTCAGCCTCCTCAATGTGGTCGTAACCAAGCAAATGCAACATTCCATGCAATGCCAAAAAGGCCAGTTCGCGTTTCAAGCTGTGACCGTATTCGTTGGCTTGCTCCTTGGCACGTTCCATGCAGATGATAACGTCACCAATGTTGCAAAGGTCTGTTTCGGGGTTGATTTGGTCGCACACTACTGTGATAGCTCCACGAGTGGGGTTGTCGCAAGTGGGAAAGGACAACACGTCTGTAACGGCATCCACATCGCGAAATTGCTTGTTTAGCTCCCTTATTTGCTCGGGACTAACAATAGAAAGTGTCATTTCCAATAGTTCACTTGGTTGATTGAGGTGATTGAGAGATTTTTCTAACAGTTTTTTGAGGAAAGGTTTTGTAAACAAGCCTACGCCTTCAAAGTAGATTTTCATTTTGTATCTCCTCCCAATTTTACGTCAGGATACTTTACACGCTTGTGCTTGATGCCCAAGTAGGTTGTCAAGATGGTTGTTTTGATGATGTCAATTTCCTTCATGGTGATGTCGCACTCGGAAAATTGGTCAAATGCGAGGCGTTCGCTTACAATGCCATCTACAATTTTTTCTGCCGAAGACACGTCGTTAGATGAACGCAAAGCCGATTCGCACGCGTCACAAATCATCAAAATTGCAGAAATTTTGTTTTGTGGCTTGGGGCCATCGTAGCAGTAGCCGTCATATGGCAATGTACCGTCAGTGTACTTTTGTGCTTTGAGGTAAAAATACTTCAAGGGCATTGTGCCGTGGTGTTCGATAATTGCCGATTGCACTTCTGGTGGCAAACCATGCTCTTTTGCCAATGCAAGACCATAGGTTGCGTGAGTTTTAATCATGGTAACGCTTGTTTCGGGAGTCATTGCATCATGGGGGTTTGTCCCACTAAATTGGTTTTCCGAAAAGTATTGTGGGTTTTTCATCTTGCCAATATCGTGATAGTATGCTGCTGCGCGCGCCTCGATGGCACTTTGACCAATGGCAACAGCGCAAGCCTCGGCATAGTTGGCAACTGTCAAACTGTGGTTGTAAGTGCCGGGTGCCTTTTGGAAAAGCTGACGCATAAGCTGTGTGTCGCTGGACGCAATTTCAGCATATCTAAATACCGATACAATATTGAAAACGCGTTCCAAAATGGGTACCAGCATAAACATAAACATAATTGATGCAATACCACTTGCAAAGGAGAACGCCAAACGGTAGGCAAGTTCCGTCCAAGACCACATTGTGCGTTCAACAAAAATTGCATAACTCATCAAAGAACAAACAGCCGATACGCCACCAATAAGCACGCCCATACCAATATACTTGATACGACGATACTGTCCACCCAAGACAAATGCCGTCAAAACGGCTTCGATAAGACCACTAAACAACAGGTAGAAAAATCTGTCGGTGGCAAGGGTAGCGTCCGTTTGCCAGTTGATAAGTTGCATAAAATGCAACATGATAACAACGAAGTTTGCAAAAAAGCCCGTACGAGTGGATACCAACAAACTCAGCACCAAACTGCAAAGGGCAAATGGAGCAACGTAGTAGCCGTACTCCCAAAAGGGCGCAAGGCAAAGTATGCCGTAGGAAATAAGCATAGTTACAATGGTGGCAAACGTTTTACGTGATTGTTCCAATGTAGATTTATCTGCAAAGTAGATGTACGCACCCAATGCAAACAGCAAAAATGCCGTTGCTACAAGTTGGATGAGTATCCTGATGTAATTGATGTTGTGTATGTCTGGCAAAATGTTTGGCAAAATGGTTATTAGCGAAAATGCTACAAATGCCAGCATGTACAGCCAAAACATTTTGTTCCAGTTGATTGAACCTTTAATCTTTTTTACCATGTTGAACCTCTGTTTCGTAGGCCTTGACAATTTGTTGCACCAATGGATGACGAACAACGTCCCTTTCGGAGAAGTGCATAATGCCAATGTCTTCAATGTTCTTTAGTATTTTTACAGCGTGTTTAAGTCCACTTGTGTGACCACTTGGCAGATCAATTTGCGTAAGGTCGCCAGTGATAACCATCTTGGAGTTTTCGCCAAGACGTGTCAAAAACATTTTGATTTGTTCTTTGGTGGTGTTTTGCGCCTCGTCCAAAATGATGTAGGCATTGGAAAGTGTTCGACCACGCATGTATGCCAAGGGGGCAATTTCTATTGTGCCACGTTCCATCATTTTGCCGTAGGTATCAATGCCCAACATCTCTTGCAACGCATCGTACAAAGGTCTAAGGTAGGGGTTGACCTTTTCTTGCAGGTCGCCGGGCAAGAAACCCAACTTTTCGCCAGCCTCTACTGCTGGGCGTGTCAAAATGATTTTTTCCACCTGTTTTGCTTTGTAGGCGTTTACTGCCATTGCCACTGCAAGATAGGTTTTGCCAGTACCTGCTGGGCCAATACCAAAGGTGATGATTTTCTTTTTCATCAAGTCGACATATTTCTTTTGCCCTACCGTTTTGCTCTTGATGGGTTTGCCCTTGTGTGTGATGGCAACAACGTCATCAAGCAGTTGATCTACTTCGTCAAGCTTATCCCCTTTGGCGCAATCGCAAAGGTAGTTTACGCGACCGATATCGATACTGTCTCCCTTGTAGATAAAGCTACGCAGTTTTTTTAGCACTGCCAGTGCCATTTCGACATTTTGGTCTTCGCCAAGCAAACAGCTTTGACCTTCGGCCATTACCACCTTGACGTCAAAGGCATTGCAAATAGCTTTGATATTTTCGTCAAATGGACCAAACAATTTGATAAGTTCGTCCATGGACTCAACTTCGATTTTTTTAGATAGCAATGTTTGCCTCCTTGTTAGGTTATTACTTCTTCTCCTTGTAAAATGGTTGTAACACCACTTTGACTTGTTATAAATTGTGTATTTGTAACTACAAAATTGCAGTTGTTAAGCGCCATTTGTAGCGACTGTTGTGTGAGCGTTTCCACACACTCGTCAAAGGTCGCTTGCACCGTTACAAATGCCATTTGGTAGTAAGTCACTCTTTTTATTTGCAAATTGAGTGGATGCAAAAAGGTGCATTTTTCCTCCACTTGGTAGTTTATGTAATTGCAACTTTTACCATAAGTTTTTCCACAAAGTACCACTTGTGTAAAGGTTTGTGATTTCCAGTAGGTTCAAGTACCGTTTTTGTGCCGGTGTATGGCGCAAAGGCTGTAACACTTTTGACAACAACCACCTTGCCAATGGCGTACACGTCTTGGGTGGTATCGTCATTAAAGTGCCTTACGCCTTGTATCAGCACGTCGCCCTTTTTGACAAAATCTCCCACCTTAACAACGG
>JAFTNE010000024.1 GCA_017452035.1 Clostridia bacterium | reverse complement strand
CGTGTAGTTATGCACTGTGTGCCAAAACCTATAAGTGATAGCACTACCATCATACCAATTGCAATGTACCATTTGATGTGCATTGTGAATATTGCAACAATTGTAGTAAGCAAGCTGACTGCTACCATCAAAATAGTGGACAGTAATACCTTTGCCACTAAAATTTTTGTAAAAGGAATTGGCAACGTCTTCATGATATAGAAGGAGTTATTTTCGCGAGTGATAGGATACAACCCTAGTACGTTTGTACAGCATCCCAACAATGCAAAGTATCCAACAAGTATTGCAGGGGCTATCAGTTGATATAATGGATCGGCAAAGTTGATAGGGTCTTCGCCAGTGGGTGTTTTGGACATAGTTACGCCAAACACAATTACCAAAAGTGGCATCATTACAATACCAGCAAAGGATTGGAAACCCAGTTGACTGTCACGCAACGTGCGCTTAAAGTCGGTAACCATAAGTTGCTTGATTACACTTGTAGGTTTGGTGTCGTAGGTGAGTTTGGACTTTTTGCCACTGCTACCACCACCCTCTACTTCACTTGCAAGCATATACTTGTAAAATGGTTGAGCAATTAGCACGGTTAACACTGCAAGGAGGGCAAACTCTGCCACAATAAGCAAGAAGTTTGTTATCCAACCTACAAAGTTTGATGCAACCAAACTACCTGCCAAAACATAGTCGGGGTGGATATACACCATTTTTGCTGAAATTTGAGTGATTACACCTTGCAACATTGCCATAAGTTGCTCGGGAGTGATTTCCCCACCAGGCATAGATGCCTCCAAATCCATAATGCTAAACATCACAGACATGTACACAACCATAAACGTTACAAAGAACACAATAGTTGTAATGGTTTTACCAAGTCCATTTTTTCCCACCTTAGACAAAATCAACGCAAAAGGCATTGATATGATAGTTTCAAGCAAAATTGGCAACAAAGGTATCAACAATAACGCTGGCAACAGCATCAAGTAGTAGCCTACTCCCATACTTGCGCCAATTCCATAAGGAACAAGTAAAAACAAAATTGTAACAGCCGTTGTAATTACTTCGTTGAGATAAGCAACCACCAACTTGGCAGAAAAAATTGTTACAGGCTTGACAGGCAAATACAAAAGTTTGTCGGCATCCTTGGGCATGAACACACCAGAAATAAGGTATGGTAAACCAAGCATAAACACCAACGTTTGACATATCAAAACAAGTAGCGTCACAACACCTTGATTACTGCCGGAAAATTGCCCTATGGTGTACACCGACACAACGACACCTACAAGCATTGGTGCAAGGCACAGTCCAAGCGCAACAAAGGCAATTATTGTGCCAGTGCGTTTTTTCTTGTCGCCTGTAAAGGTTGCGCGAAACTGCTGTGAAAATAACAGTTTGACAAGAGCGAGAAAACTTTTCATTAGATGTTATCCCCCGTACTAGTGATAGTAAGGAAAATGTCCTCCAACGAAACGCTTTCGTCTGCACGAATGTTATCAAGAGTATCAACAGCGACCAAACAACCCTTGTTTATGATGGCAATGCGGTCGCAAACCTTCTCTACAACGTCAATTACGTGAGAGCTGAAAAATACCGTGTTACCCTTGTCAGCATGCTCGCGCATCAGCACTTTGAGGTTGTATGCCGATTGTGGGTCGAGGCCTGTCAAAGGCTCGTCCAAAATCCACACCTTGGGCTCGTGTATGAGTGCGGCAATAATCATCAACTTTTGTTTCATACCGTGCGAGTAGGAGGAAATCATGTTGGGCAAGGCATTTTTTAAATCGAACAATGTTGCGTATTTTTCAATGCGCTCCTTCAACACCTCACCACCTATGCCATACATTGTGCCAATAAAGGTGAGATACTCGATACCCTTCAATGTTTCGTAACTTTCGTGATTGTCGGGAACAAAACCAATTTGCATTTTGGCTTGAATTGGGTTAGCTTTGATTTCGTAACCGTTAACGTTGATTGTTCCTTCGTCAGCAGAAAGAATACCCGTAATCATTTTGATAGTTGTAGATTTTCCTGCTCCGTTTGGTCCAAGAAAACCAAAAATTTCTCCATCGCGAATATCCAACGTAAGATTATCAACTGCTTTGACATTAGATTTGCTGTATGTTTTTGAAACGTTAGAAATACTTATCATTTTTTCTCCTCTACAATGTATTTTTGCGCAGAGTAACTGCCCTACGCAAAAAAATATCATTACAAACAATGTAATACCATCAATGCAAAAAGTAAACATACCATTGGTTGTACTATCACTTGATACAAATTGTTTCGCATTGAATTCAGTTTATTACCCAAGTAGTATTGTGAGCTACCTACTTTTTACCCTTTGGCTGACGGCAACCGATATCTTGCCCATTGCCCGTTGGTACAAAGAACACTTGGTCTTTAACTTCGTCTGGCAAATACTGTTGCTCTACCCAACCACCGTAGTTGTGGGGGTATTTGTAAGGTTCTTCATCTAAGCCCTGGTTGTCTCGTGG
>JAFTNE010000023.1 GCA_017452035.1 Clostridia bacterium | reverse complement strand
GCAACAAATGCTGCGCCAGTTAAGAGGGAAATTGTTGCTACTGCTTTTGCAACAACATTTTGCCATACATCATTTGCTACGTCCAAATCTTGTTTGCTATCTTCAACAAATGTTTTCCAGTTGGCAGTTACGTTTTGGATGAGTTGTTGGTAAATGACGTTGTTTTGAATTTGTAGTTGAGCATCTTGGTCCTCTTTCAATGATGCAACGATGTTCAACATTTCGGTAAGTTTACCAAGACGAGTTGGTTGACTTTCCTCTGTGGAATAGCTTGTAAGTATTGTGTTGAGTTGTGCCATTGTTGGAGCAATGTCCTTGATAACACGGAAACCAAAGGTCTTTTGACCGGCGTAGTTAGCGTCATCAATGGTTGCCGTCAAGGTGTAGTTACCACACTTGGTTAGGTCGTAGACAACCTCGCCATCCACTGACAGAACTGTATCTACGTAGATATCAAAGTTATCCTGAACCATTGCAGATACGCCACTTGTGCTGTTTGTTACCCAACCATCAGCTACAAAACCAACCTCAACAATTGTGTTGGAGATATCAAGTTTGCCTACCGTTACTGGGTATTCAAGTTGAACGTCGTTTGCCCATTGATATTGACCTGTGTGAACAAGCTCAATTACCAATGTGTACTCGCCTGCTGGTACAACACCACTAACTACGCTACCACTCAAAATTACCTTGCCAAGGTTATCAACAAGCTTAGCGTTGAATGCGCCGGCAGTTGTAATTTCGGGGATGTAATCTACAATTTGTGTTGTCCAGTCGAACACTTGGATGCCACTTGGGCTGTAAGTGAAGTTTTGAGTGATATTGCCAACTGCAACTTCGGGTAGAGTTACTGTCAACTGACCATAGTTAAAGGTTACGTTGTAGTTAGAGTTGGTGTGTGTTGCCTTGATGGTAAATGTACCTGTGTGAATTTTCTTTGCAAAGTTTTCTTCTGTGAGGTACTCTTCCTCTTGGCCTGGTTGACTGGTCAATACTTTGTAGCTAATGCCAAGGTCGTCTGTGCCAATATCTTCCACCACACTACCAGCAAGCATTGAGGTAAGTTTTTGCCAACTATCTGTGTTGTAGATAGTAAAGCTTTGTACGTCAAAGGTTACAACTCTTGGTGTAATTGTGTAAACAGAGTGGTCGCCTGCCGTGTAGATAATTGTTACGTCGTAGTTGGATGTAAGGTCGTTTTGTACCTTGGATGCTGTAATATTGTATTTGCCAGCATTTGTGCCATCGGCCTTTGTCATCACGATAAAGTCGTTTGCTTTTTCGCCAAATACAAGTTGACCGTTGACTACGTCCACTGTCAATGGGCTAAGTTCGCTTGCGTACTCACTTGTTGCATCATTTACACGCAACGTTACTGGGCGAGGAACAATTTGATACTTGCCTTGCATGTTGGCAAATGTAATGGAGTAGTTGTCATCGTGACAAGTTCCTTCGATATCGTAGTTACCAACAATGCTTTGTTGAATAGCCAGAGCTTCCAACGTAAAGATTGTTTTACCTTCGTCCATTTGAGCAATGGAGCCGGAAACGGAGATGTAATCCATCAATCGGTCATTTTCTACAACACTTCCGTAGTAAACGCTGATTGGGTTGATGGATACAGTAAGCTCGATTGGGGTTACTGTGTAGGTACCAATTTGTACGTCGCCAAGGATGTAGTTGTTGGTATCAACAAGTTGTGCGCCAATATCGTATGAGCCTACCGTGTTAGTCATTTCCCAAACGGGTGCTACCACTTGTGTGAGAGTGTCGCCACTTGCAAGGGTTGTGCCGTTTGCAAGCTCTACCCTTGGTGTTACAAATGCCGATGCGTAAATGGACGTTGCATCCAATACCTTGATGTCAATTGTGCGTTTGGTTACTGTGTAGTTACCATCTTCAAACGTGATATTGTAGTTTGCATTGTTGCTTGTGCCTGTAATTGTGTAGTCGCCTACAACACTTGAACTGTTAACGTTGCAACTGAGAGTGTAAACGTTTGTGTCGCCATCTACAATACCCAAGTCGCTGGTAACTTGACTTGTCAAAGCTACCACTGCATCGCCGTAAATGGATTGTTTGTCATCAATTGTTACGGTAATTGGGCGAGCTTTGATGGAAAGTGTTCCGTTTGTCCAGCCGTTTTCTGCAACGACATAGTTGTTGTTACCAACAAACTCTGCCTTGATTGCGTAGTCGCCAACTGTGATGTTTGTAATAGCAATAAGTTGAACGTTATCTTTGAGTTGTTGGCTGAGGTCTACAACTGTTTGACCATCTTGGTACCAAACTTTGATGGATGCCGATGACAAATCGTTTGCTT
>JAFTNE010000022.1 GCA_017452035.1 Clostridia bacterium | reverse complement strand
GGTGTATTATGAAAAAGATTTCAATATTGATACTGGTACTACTCTTGGTGCTAACAATGGTATCGGCCTGTGTTGAACTTGACCCCGTAACAAAAATCAAGTACAAACTGGAAGACGTTACCAAGGCAACAACTATCAAACAAACAATAGAGGTGCTTGCAGGGACAGAACTACTGTCCTTGCAAGAGGACACCTACAAGGTATCTGGCCAAAACGTAACGTTGTCAAGCAAACTGACGGAACTAAACCCCGACTATCCCACTGCTGTTGACAAACACGTCACTACAACGGAGACGGCAACGCTAACGCTTGCTCAGCTACATGCAAAAATCCCCCACAAAATCAACCTTAAAATGGAAAATTTGGTGGAGGACAGTTACAACGAAATTGTTTCGGGTAACACAATCACACACAAGATGACAATTTTGCCTGACCATGTTTCGGCATTTTTGGATATTTCTCAACAACAAGCAGAAACTGTTACTGATTTGAAAGTAACGGTAGTGGAATACAACGAACTGATTACCAGTTTTACATTGGAGTACACCTCCACAACGGGTAACAGTGTTACAATTGTTTATTCTTTCACATACTAATTGGTATACAAGGCAAAATTAAATTATTAGGAAAGCAGTACTATGGAACAAACAACACAAAAAGTAGTAGAAATCAACGGTCTTTACAAACGATATGGCAAATCTAACGACTACGCTATTGCCGATATCAACATCACTTGCAACGCAGGGGAAATTGTTGGTTTGCTTGGTCGAAACGGCGCAGGCAAATCCACAACCATCAAGTGTTTGACGGGATTTTTCCAATTTGACAAGGGCACAATCAAAATTTGCGACCACGACATCAAAAAGGAACCCATCCAAGCCAAACAACTTTTGGGCTACGTTCCCGATAACCGTGCCATGTTTGACAAAATGACAGGCATGGAGTATATCAATTTTGTTGCAGATTTGCATGGCACTCCACAAGACGAGCGCCAAGCTCGCATTGACGAGTTTCAACAAATCTTCAACCTTGGCGACAAAATCTACGATATGATAGCATCCTATTCGCATGGTATGCGCCAAAAGGTTTGCTTGATGGCATCTTTGATACACCAACCCAAGCTTTGGTTGCTGGACGAACCTTTGACAGGTTTGGACCCACAAACATCCAAGGCATTGCACGATTACATGCAAATCTACAAGCAACGTGGCAACTGTGTTATGTACAGTTCTCACAACCTTGCCGCAGTAGAAAAGACTTGTGACCGTGCATACATCATCAACAAAGGCCGTATCGTTGCAAATATCGATATCCACGAGTTTGTACGCAACAACCCAAACACCACTTTGGAAGAAGCTTTTATTACACAATTTGAGGAAGAGTAGTCTTACACAACAATGAAAAACAAGATTTTATTATTATTCAAAAAAGACCTTGCCGAACAAACCTCAATGTTCAAACAACGAGGCGTTCGCAAGGATATAGTTGGTACCATTTCCTCAATGTTGTTGTTGGCACTGGTATACGGAACGTTTATCTACGTTTTTGCCGAAATTGCAAAAATCTACGTAGACTTGACATTTACCGACCAGTCGGCATCATGTAGTCGTGTTTTGGAACTAACAACGGTGGTGTACGCAGTTGTTTTTGTCATCAACATTATTGTTGGTGTAACAAAAATATACTCATCCATTGCCACTGATAAGGATAGCGACGTGCTGATTTGTCAACCTATCAGCATGTGGACGATATTCTTTTACAAACTTATCAAAATCTACTTCTCACAAGTAGCATCATCTGCACTGGTATTGGTGCCAGCCTCCATTGTAATTGACGTGGTAAGCCCACTTGCAGGTGGATTTGGTTTTTATATGTTGGTATTGGCAACAGTTATTATCGTTCCCATCATTTCTTGCGCAATATCTGCGTTGTTGTCCATCCCCTACACAGCCATAATGCGACTTATCAGCTCCAAGTTTGTAATTCACTTGGTGGGATATGTTGTGCTTATTGTTGTGGGTTTTGTGGCGTACAGTTTCTTTTTGGAAACACTTACTGCGCTAATACAAGATGGCGACATCAAGTATATTTTTGACAGAAATACCGTCAACGTAATTGCCAAGGTAACAAGTTACTTGTACCCAGCAAACCTACTTGCCAACATGCTTTTTGGCAAAGACATTCTCAAAAGTATCCTTTGGACGTTGGGTATTGTTGTGGTTTGTGGAGTAGTTTCCTACTTTGTTGTAAGAAGTTTGTACGTGTACCTTGTTCAGCAACGCTTGGAAGGTCAAAACAAAACCTTCCACCGTCAATACAAGTGCAAAAAACACAGTGTGATGTCAACTTTACTACTCAAAGAGTTCAAGGTGGTACTTCGTACACCTTCGTATGCTTTCCAATACTTTGCAACAGCAGTAACGTTGCCATTTATGGCGTATATTTGCGCTAATTTGATGCAATCTATGATGAGTACAATCACAATTATCGATTGCAACTTTGCAATTATCGTCTTTGTAATGGCAATGTTCAGTATTTTGACAAACACCTTCTGCACAACAAACATCAGCCGTGATGGCAACATGTTTGCTATGCTCAAAACCATGCCAGTAAATGCAAAACAAATTGTCAATGCAAAGGTAGTATTTTGCATGATAGTTTCGGCAGTATCGGTACTTGCAACCGTTGTGGTAATGTTTGTAACAAAAATGCTGGTTTGGTGGCAAGCAATTTTTGTGTTGGTAATTGGCTTGGCGTTGTCCTTTGCAGAGATAGCCTTCTCTACAAAAAACGACCTCAAAAATCCTGCCTTTCCACAAAGTGCCACACAAGAAATTACCGAAGGTAACAGCAACTCATCCATGACGACACTTTTGGGACTTATCATCTCCATTGTTGTTGGTGGTGTGCAAGTTGCCCTTTCTGCAATACTTTCCATCGTTATGGAAAACACACTTTTAGCAACCCTTATCCCCATCGCATTTGTCACTTTGGTAGTAGGCATATTGTTTGTTGTTTCTCTTGTTCATCTGCACAAAGGTTTGGACAAGATGTACTTGGAAACGACCATTTAGGGAGAAATTGATATGAACAGTTCTAAATCACGAGTAATAGCTTTGCTGTTGGTAATACCACTGCTACTCATCTTTGTGATGACGTCAGTTGTAGAAACCACTCAAATCATAGTGGACATACCCGTTTCCTCTGTAAAAATTTTGGGTGACAAGGTTGTAGATATCGACATTGCAACCCAGTCCAACCTGTACCAAATCCAAACGGAGCTTACTCCCAAAAACGCAACCAACCAAAACGTCAAGTTGGAGTGTGTTGAGCAAGTTCCCGGGCAACAAAATGCCAACGTCAAAATCACTGACGATGGCAAGGTTATTGCGTTATCCCTTGGCTCTGCAATTATCACTGCAACTGCGGGCAATGGCCGTCAGGACAAAATTCAGCTTAACTTTACAATGGGCGCAGTAAGCGACGTTGCACCTGTAACAATGCAAGTGCCCATCAACGTTGGCGAAAGTATCGACTTGACGGACGGCGAGTACCTTGCAAAGCGTGGAACTATAAGCCAGGCCACTTGGACAAGCGCAAACAGTGCAATTGCCTCAGTAAACGATTTGGGCGTTGTCAAAGGCCAAAGCGTTGGTAAAACAACGGTTGACGGTGCAATTATTGGCAAACACCTCAACTCGCAAACGGGCGAAGTGACAGACAAGGTGTACAACGTCAACTACCAAGTAAACGTAACAAGTGTTGCAGACGAGCAAACTGGTATTGCGTTTACTAACAGCCCCGTAGACCCCGATGGTTTGCGCGTGAAACCAGGTGGTATACTCAACAAGGCAACCTTCAACTTTACCGTCACGCCGGAAAAACTTCAACAGTACGGTGCACTTACAACCTTTGTTTCTGCTGACGACATCCAAGGGGTACAAAGTGCAACACTAACACAACAGGTCGACGGTTCCTTCCAATTGGACGTTGAGCTTGCACAAACAGCCCAAGAGGGCGTCAAGTACGCAGTGGAAATTCATTCCCAACCAACTCAAAATTTATCATTGCGTTCAGCCAATGGCCAAAATAATCAAGGGGAGTACATCACCACAGTTTACGTTCAAAAGGGCTACTACACCTACATCCAACTTCAACAAAATCGCAAAGCTATCAAGGTAAAAGATACCGACCAAAACATGATAGCGTTGGATCACGACATTGTACAAGGCGCAGTAAACCTCAATTCCATTGTTTACAAGACGTCTAACCCACAAGTTTTGACAGTACTCAACAATGGCGAGCGTTGCTCCATCAAAACAACGGGAAATGTTGGTACTGCTTACGTTTGGGCAGAGATGGACATCCTTGGTACAATTGTAAAGACTAACGAGGTGGAGATTTCCGTTGTTGACCCAGCAAAATCCATCAGTTTTAGCGAAAACACCGAAAGCCTCGGTTTGGAAAACATCAAAACAATTGCTGGCAACGTGGTAGAGTTTTCTACTGGTTTTGTAAATGGCGATGCTAACACGTGGCAT
>JAFTNE010000021.1 GCA_017452035.1 Clostridia bacterium | reverse complement strand
GCGTTGTTGAGCATCTTTGATGTTTTGTTCAAGGCGAGCAAGTTCCTCGGCCTTAGCTTGAGCAAATTGCGCCTCTACACTCTTAAGAAGTTCGCCAGCTTGTTCCGTCTTTTGTTTTTCAACAGGCAACAAATCTTCTTGCATTTGCTTGATGCCGTTCTTTGCAAGTTCAATAAACTTGTCGTACTTAGCTTTGATACCTTCGATAATAGCGTTGTACTTATCCAAGATTTCTTGTTCCAAAACTTTGCGTTTAGCCTTTTCTTCTTCAGAAAGAGCATTGAACTCGGCGCGTTTAGCTTTGAACTCAGCAACTTCGGCAAGGTAACGTTGTTTTTCTTCGGCAAGGGCAGTTTCTGCTTCCTTCTTAACCTTCTTTTTACCTTCCTTACCCAAATCCTCAGTGCCAAGACGGTCGGACATGTGTTCTTGAATTGCAAGAACCTTTTCTCTGTGGGTTTGTTTGATGCCCTTCAAGATGGAATCAGCCATTACAACTTGCTCTTGTTCTGCGCGAAGTTGAACTTTAACTTTAGCGATTTCCTTTTCAGCGCAAGCTTTGTAGTAGTCGCAAAGGTGATTTGTGGAACGAACTGCGTTTGATCTGTCACAGTAAGCGCCGTAAAGAGCGTCAAACTCTGGCAATGGTTTAGCAATAACATTAAGTTCGGCATCCATCAAAGAGATTTGTTTGAAGTCAATACCCAAAGACAATGTTTCGCCAACTTCGTACTCGCGAGTTCCAATCATAAAGAATGTGCGAGAACCGTTTACAAGGTGCACCACTTGTTTGCCGTTGATTTTTTCTACTGCAACAATCTTTGCTGTGAGGTCGTTGCCACCTTCGTGGAAGGCGTTTGTAGGAATAAGAGTGTAACCATTTTGAACGTTGTGGCCTTCAAGTTGAACGGCAACAGCACTTGGCAATGCGATTTGTGCATCCAGCAAGGATATTGTTGAACCATCAATTGCAATGTCAAATACGTTTTCGGTAGGAACACGTGGAGCGATTGTTTCTTCTGTTACACCGTCAAAGAAGTGTGCTTTGGACATATCCACTGCAACGTTAATAACGTCACCGATACGGCAACTGTGTTCGCCACCATAGTTTTTGACAATAACTGCAGTTTTGGAGTCGCCAAGACCATGAACGTCAAGGTTGAAATCACCATAGATAAGTGTTTCGTTACCCAATTCTTCAAAGTGGGAAATTTTGACTTGCATGATATTTTTAGATTCAGCAACAACCTTTGCATCAGCAGAGATGTTTTCACAACGGAGACCAATGATGATCTTTTTGTTGCCAGTGAGATACTCTGGACGAACTTTGAGCATTTGCTCAAATGGAATTGTGAGAACGTTGTCAAGGCCATCAAAACGAATTTCTACAACATCGCCCTTTCTTAGAAGAGTTGCATCAAAGAAGTTCATTTGAGGTGTGCCAATGAAACCTGCAACAAACTTGTTTTGTGGATAATTGTACAAGTTTTGAGGTGTATCAATTTGTTGAACGTAACCCATGCTCATAACAACGATACGAGTACCCATTGTCATAGCCTCTACTTGGTCGTGAGTAACGTAGATGAAAGTTGTACCAATTTCGTTGTGAAGTTTTGCAATTTCAGCACGCATTTCAGTACGAAGCTTTGCGTCCAAGTTGGAAAGAGGTTCGTCCAAAAGGAATACTTTTGGTGTACGCAAAATTGCACGACCCAAAGATACACGTTGACGTTGACCACCGGACAAAGCCTTTGGTTTACGTTCGAGGTATTCCTCAAGTTTCAAAATTTTAGCTGCCCACAAAACTTTTTTGTGAATTTCAGCTTGTGGAACGTGACGGAGATTGAGACCGAAAGCCAAGTTTTCGTAAACGGTCATATGTGGATACAAAGCGTAGTTTTGGAAAACCATTGCGATATCGCGATCCTTGGGTTCCATGTGGTTGGCAAATTGGTCGCCAATGTACAACTCGCCAGCAGTGATTTCTTCAAGACCGGCAATCATACGCAGTGTTGTTGACTTACCACAACCAGATGGTCCAACAAAAACGATAAACTCTTTGTCTTCAATTTCCATGTTGAAGTCGTTAACTGCTTTTACCCCGTTTGGGTAAACTTTGTATAAATGTCTTAAACTCAATTTAGACATAGTTTCTTTTCCTCCCCTAATCTACTATTTCCAAAATCACAAATGATTGTGCTGGGATAGTTAGAGTGTTGTTTGATAGTTTTGGTATTTTGTTGATATCTACCGAAAGTGTTGCACCCAAACGAACCTTTACATCCAAAATGTCAGCAAGTTTGAGTTGATGCGTATCCTTTGCGTTGGCGTTCCAAACGATAAATATTTTGTTATCACCTTCGCCTTTGCTTACAATGCAAAGGTCATCGTTACGGCTGGAGTACACAAGCTTTGCAACATTACGAGCAATGGCAGGATAGCTACGGCGAATTGCATTGGCACGTGCAATGTAGTTCAACAGTGAGTTTTTGTCCTCAAGTTGGTCTTGAACGTTGCCCATTGGATATTTTTGTGCATCGGTGCCTGCTGTTGAACCACTTACTGGTTTGCATTGATACTCGTCCCCCCAAGGCATTGGTTGACGCTTGTCTTCGTCCTTGTAGGAGTTTTCGCCACCACTTGCAAGCACTGCCATACCAACTTCGTCACCGTAGTAACTAAACGTTGTGCCATACAACATTGCCATAAGTCCGTTGATAACCTTGATGTTGTTGGGGTATGCCCCAGCCATCGAGATACCGTACGCGCGAGAAACGTCGTGGTTGGAAATGAAGGTTGCAGGGATACCACCAGCACAGTTTGCCAAGTTGTTTTTGTCGATATCTACCATGTAGACAGCAACACCCTTGCGTACTGCAAAGGACAAAGTTCCGTTAGGTGTGTAACCATGTTGGAAAGCAAAAAAGCTATCGATACCACTGCTTTGGTAGGTTTTGTTTTCCCCTGGACTGCCCCACGAACCCTCGCCAACAATGTAGCAATCGGGTTTGATT
>JAFTNE010000020.1 GCA_017452035.1 Clostridia bacterium | reverse complement strand
TTTTACAGTAAAGTTTGTACAAATTGTTTGTTTAGATACTATATCTAAAACGTTTTGCGCAGTAACGTTATCTCGTGAAACAACAGCATTAACTCTGCTTTCAACATCCCTTTCTACCAGCCAAACTTGATCCCATGTAAAGTCAAAAGCGTCCAAAAGTGGAATTTCCACAAACACAGTGCCATCGCTTTCATTCACACGCTCAACAAGAACTTGTTTGATGCGCTCGTGAAAGATTTTACTGTACGCGTTGTGTAGTTGCTTGTTGCCAAACACAACGTTGCGTACTTTTGCCCTTTCTATTTGGCCGTCAACAACATACTCGTTGCAAAGCAAGTTGGCTACTTGTTGCAAAACCTGTGGATGTGTGGATACCTCGCGCGAAAGCTTGTCGCAGTCGATTACCACAAAACCCATTTCTCGCAAATAGTTGCCAACAGCACTTTTACCACTGCCAATGCCCCCTGTCAAAGCAATTACACTACGCTTCATACAAGTTTTCCCCCTGCTCTGTTTGGGCAACCAATGGACAAGAAAGATCAACGGCACTTTCCATTTGTTGCTTGACGATAAGTTTAACCTGTTCAGCTTCGTCTTTGTAACAATCGACAATCAATTCGTCATGTATTTGCAATACAATTTTGCTTTTAAGTCCAGCTGTACGCAAAGCTTCGTCCACCTTGAGCATGGCAATTTTCATGATGTCAGCAGCACTACCTTGTAAAGGCATGTTCATTGCAGCACGCTCGCCAAAACTACGCATATTGTAGTTAGAAGATTTGATTTCTGGGATTTGTCTACGGCGACCTGTGATTGTTGTGATGTAGCCGTCACTTTTGGCTTGTTCCACACAGCTATCAAGATAATTTTTGATAGTTGGGTACTTTTCAAAGTACAATTTGATGTACTCGCGAGCCTTGGGTACACTTATTTTTGCATTTTGTGATAGACCATAGTCACTGATACCGTAGATAATACCAAAGTTTACAGCCTTTGCCATACGGCGCATATCAGCATTTACCATTTCTTGTGGTATGCCCAAAATTTCACTCGCAACTGCAGTGTGGATATCTTTGCCACTGCGATAGCAATCAAGCAAAGTTTCGTCTTTAGAAAATGCTGCCAAAAGTCGCAGTTCAATTTGTGAGTAGTCAGCACCAACAAAAACGCCATGCTTTGATACGAACAATTTGCGAATTTCTTTGCCAAATTCAGTACGGATGGGGATGTTTTGGAGGTTTGGCTCACTGCTTGAAAGTCGTCCAGTGGACGTCAACGTTTGGTTGAAGGTTGTATGCACCTTTCCACTGCGCACACTTTGGCGAATACCGTCAATATAGGTACTAAGTAGCTTTGAAACTTTGCGATACTCCAAAATTGGCTCGATTATTGGATGTTTGTCGTGCAAACTTTCCAGAATTTCGTTATCGGTGGAGTAGCCACGTTGGGTTTTTCTGCCATGAGGAAGACCAAACTTTTCAAACAGAATGCGAGAAAGTTGCATTGTGCTGTTGATGTTAAACTTTTCCTCGGCAAGAGCGTATATTTGTTGTGTAAGATCGTCCAGTTTGAGGTGCAAATCCTTGGACATTTGATCCAACAGCTCCACGTCAATTTTGACACCCTCCACTTCCATACGATAAAGAAGGTCGGAAAGGGGCAACTCGATATCTTTGTAAAGATGCTCAACACCATTTTCAGCAAGCTGTTTTGATAACTTATCTGCAACAGCAAATATGCCTGCACCAAGTTGCTCGTAGCCATTGGCGCCACACAAACTTTCTACATCCTTGTATGAGCGATACTCCACCAAGTATTGCATAAGGCAAACGTCATGCAATACGTTGTTGAGAGTCAAGCCCATTTGGTCAAGTTTGTGACGCAATGCCTTGGCATCATAGACAATTTTTAGGGCATTACTTGCAAGCAATGGAGCAATTGTTGTACAAAAACTTGATTCGTTGATTTCGTCAAGAAAACTATCAGAAATATGCACCACGTATTGTTTTTTTGCGCTATTCGATAGGTAAATATCTGTGCCTGCAATGTGGAATGCAAATTTGCTTTTAGCAAAATCAACCACCAATTGTTCAAGCTGACTGCAAGTTTCTACTAGCACGCTTTCTACTTGCACATTTTCTTCCAAGGAAGTTTCGTCAAAGTTCAAACGTGCAAGAATACTCTTAAATTGCAGTTGTTCAAGTCGTTGCCTTACTGTCGCATCGAATACTGGCAAAGCGCAACTGTCCATATCGTAGGTAATATCTGCATCCGTCACAATGGTTGCAAGTTGACGACTGATAAAAGCCATATCCTTGTCGTTGACAAGTTTATCTTTCAATGCGCCCTTTTGCTCGTTGATATTTGCGTAAATATTGTCGATATCTCCGTACTTTTCCAAAAGTTGCATTGCTGTTTTTTCACCAACACCCTTTACTCCTGGAATGTTGTCAGAGGTATCGCCACGAAGCGCCTTGTACTCAATTACTTGTTTTGGTGTAAGGTGGTAGACCTCTTGTAGGTAACTTGGATCAACCGTTTCCACCTCGGTAACACCACGCTTTGTCAAAAGCACAGTTGTGTTATTTGATACAAGTTGCAACATATCGCGATCGCCAGAAATAATGATGCTTTCGCCATCAAAATGACTGCTAATTGTACCAATAATATCGTCAGCCTCTACACCTGCCTTTTTGACGATTGTTACACTCATCAATTGCAACAATTCTTCCAAAATGGGCATTTGGGCAGCAAGATCATCAGGCATACCCTTGCGATTTGCCTTGTAATCGGCATACAAATCCTTGCGGAAATTGTGTCCACGCATGTCAAAGGCAACTACAACCTTGTTTGGAGAGTAGTCTTGTATGCATTTGAGAAAAATATTCATAAATCCGTACACAGCGTTTACGTTTCGACCTTGACTGTCACTTAAAAATGGCAATGCAAAAAAGGCTCGGTTGATGATACTGTTACCGTCAATAAGCAGTAGTTTTTGTTTGTTCATAATTCACCTGTGGTTGCTGTAATTTACAGCTTGTATGGTGTGTAAAATTGTATCCTTAGTGTTTTGAATTTTGCAAAATTGGTTTTAGGAACTGACCTGTGTAGCTACCTGCAACCTCTGCGACTTCTTCGGGAGTGCCTTGTGCAACAATTGTACCACCTTGGTCACCGCCTTCGGGGCCAAGGTCAACAATGTTATCAGCAACTTTGATAACGTCCAAATTGTGTTCAATTACAATAACTGTGTTGCCAGCTGATACAAGTCGTTGCAAAATGGTAATAAGTTTTGCTACGTCATGTGAGTGCAATCCCGTTGTGGGTTCGTCCAAAATGTACAACGTCTTGCCTGTGGAACGCTTGGATAGTTCCGTTGCCAGTTTTACACGTTGCGCTTCGCCACCGGACAAAGTTGTTGCTGGTTGACCAAGTTTAATATATCCAAGTCCAACATCATACAACGTTTGAATTTTGTTTTTGATGCTACTAATATTTTCAAAGAAACCGACAGCCTCTTCTACAGTCATATCAAGAACGTCTGCAATAGATTTACCCTTGTATTTGACGGCCAACGTTTCTCGATTGTAACGCGCGCCGTGACAAACTTCACAAGGTACGTAAACGTCTGGCAAAAAGTTCATAGAAATACGCAAGATACCGTCACCAGAGCAATGTTCGCAACGACCACCACTAACGTTAAAGGAAAACCTTCCCGATTTGTAGCCACGTTCTTTGGCATCGGTTGTGGATGCAAACAAATCGCGAATAGCTGTAAACACACCTGTGTACGTTGCTGGGTTACTGCGTGGAGTACGTCCAATTGCGCTTTGGTCGATGGCAATAACTTTGTCCAAAAACTCAATACCTTGAATATCGTCACACAACACATCTTGTGGACGTGCTCTGTTGAGCTTTGATGCAAGTACTGGCAGAATAACTTCGTTTACCAGTGAGGACTTACCACTACCCGATACGCCAGTTACCACGTTTAGACAACCAAGTGGAAAACTTACGTCAATG
>JAFTNE010000019.1 GCA_017452035.1 Clostridia bacterium | reverse complement strand
TGCAAGGTCTCAAACGCTCTCACACGGGTGCAAATGTTTTGAGAACCGACCAGTTTATGGTGGACAGTGTTGACTATTCTGTGCGCGACCTGATACCACAGCTTTCCGACTGCATTGCGCAAAAAACGTTGTGCGAAATTGAGTACCACTCCAAAGATGGTGTAAACACCATACGTATGGTGGAACCTTACTGCCTAATTTTGAAGGACGGTGCTTGGTATGTGTACTGTTTCTGCCGTTTGCGTAGGGGATTTAGATACTTCAAGGTGGCACGAATTGTCAAAATGAAACTATGCGATCACTTTGTTGGCCGTGAGTATCACGCTGACCCAAGCGTTATTCAAAGCGACATTTTAAAGGACAAAGAAATGTGTGAAGTAATTTTGTCGGTGCATCCTTCGGCACTTTCTGCCTGCGAGGAGTGGTTGGGTGTCAACAGTGTTGCGCGCCTTGGAGATGGCTACATTGCCAAAGCAACTTTGCCCTATGACGAACTACTCATTAGTAAAATTCTATCCTTGGGGCTTGGTGTTCGAGTGGAAAAACCATTGCGCCTACGTCAAGACCTTGTAGAAAGATGTCAATACGTGATGGACTACAACTATGGCGATGATTGATGGTGGCAACTATGAAACAAAGATTGAATATTGACCATATTAAATGGATATTTTTTGATATTGGAAGCACCTTGGTTGATGAACAAGTTGCCTATAACCACAGGGCTATGGATATGTTGCAATCAACCGATATAACTTTTGATGAATTTTCAGCCAAGCGCATAGAGTTGGTAAAGCAGGGGTATGATGGTAACTCTGCTGCAATAAACTATTACCACTTGACCAAAACGCCGTGGCATCACGAAGACGAAAGACTGTACGCATCAGCCGTACAACTTTTATCTTATCTAAAGAACAAGGGATATAGACTTGGTATCATAGCAAATCAGTCCAAAGGGCTGGGCGATAGACTAAAGGATTTTGGTATTTTTTGCTATTTTGATATGGTAGTTGCGTCTGACGAGATTGGTGTCTACAAACCTGACTGCAAAATCTTTACCCATGCTTTGGAAAGTGCTAATTGTAGTCCATCTTGTGCAATTATGGTTGGGGATAGACTTGATAATGACATTGTTCCTGCTAAATCGTTAGGTATGCAAACAGTATGGGTAAGAAATGGTTTGGCTCGTTACCAAGATGTAAAGTTGGGTGAAACATTTGCTGATTTGATTGTGGATGGTTTGGCTGGAATGCTGTCAGTATTTGATAGTTTGCTTAAGCACGATTTGCCTATTTGTCAACAATTCGATAGCATTGAACTAAGCGCCATGGCTGTGGTGGTGTGCAACGGAAAGATTCTCGCAACCACGGAGGATATCTATGGTAGGACGGTATTGTCATTACCCAAAGGACACAATGAGCAAGGCGAAACACTAATTCAAACTGCTATTAGGGAGTGTTTTGAGGAAACCAACATTGTTTTGACGGAGGAAAACTTGGTTAAAGCTTTATCGCCATATTCCTACCAGTTTACCACGCCTTCCAATAAGCTTGTGCAAAAAACCATTGCTCCATTTTTATTTGAGGTGGGCAGTGAAGGACAACCAATTGCAAAGGAACAACGCATGATTGCCGTTCAATGGATGGAAATTAGTGATTTTTTACAAAATTGCAGTTACGAAAATGTTAAAGAGATTGTGGTGAAATTAATTGTTGAAAACTAACAAAGAAAATAGAAGTGTCTAATAAGGCAAAACACCCTGCAAAGTTTATTGCAGGGTATTTTTATTTGTATTTTAGTATTTCGTCTACAACTTTGTCGGTGCCGTTGAGGTAGGCGCATTGTTTTTGTTTTGTAATTACTGCATTACGGTTGTTGAATAGCGTTAGTAGTGTCGTGGAAAGGTTATTTAGATTTTGTTCATCAAGATAAACGCCACATCCCTTTTCGGCAAACCACTTTGCGTTCTTGACCTGTTCCCCACGTGAGCCTTTTGTGAGGGGCACTGCAACAAATGGTACGCAGGCAAGTGTTAGCTCTACCAAACTGTTGCTACCAGCGCGAGTTAGACAAATGTCAGTAGCTGAAAAAATATCCCCGATGTTATCCACAAATTCCACTTGATGTACAAAGTCGCAATTTATTTGTTTTCCCTTGCCGGTGATAACAAAAATGTCAAAGAAGTTTGCAAGTTGTGGTTTGTTACAAATGGCATCGTTCAGTGCCCATGCACCAAGACTTCCTCCCATAACGATTAAAACT
>JAFTNE010000018.1 GCA_017452035.1 Clostridia bacterium | reverse complement strand
TTTTACCGACAAGGCAATCGAGCTACTTGCCAACATTGGT
Organism: Clostridia bacterium; assembly: GCA_017452035.1. Lineage (GTDB taxonomy): Bacteria > Bacillota > Clostridia > Christensenellales > CAG-314 > Fimimonas. Next base: position 2,444 of record JAFTNE010000018.1, on the reverse strand, counting down.
TTCGATAAGGACTACGGCGCGCGTCCACTTAAACGTGCAATTCAACGCCACGTAGAAGATGCCCTTGCCGAGCAACTGCTGTATGGCGCAATTGCCAAAGGCGATACAGTAGTAGTGGACGAACAAACTGGCAAAATTACCTTTTACAAGCAATAAAAATTATACAAAATAACCAAAGGTCTTTTCTCAAAAGGAAAGGCCTTTTTTGATTACAGTATGTTTGTTGCAAACGATTATCCCCCATACAAACAAAATAATATTTGCTGGGTGGAGTTATGGATACGTCCCACCACATAACTCTCTTACAATGTGTAATGTATTTAACGTGTATTGACGCCGTATGTTCTTCCTGTCTGCGTGCATTTATTATTGCGTGCATTTATTATGTTACTTAAGTTAACTTGATATAATTAAAAAACATTTCGCGCGCACGCGTGAACAGCCGTTATTTTGTGCTACTCAATTGACTGTAAATGCTTTGTGTCATGGTTAGCTAATTTGTCAGTTTTCAATTACAACTACGCCAATGTGCATTACTTCAAGGCAAAACAAACCACTCACATACAACTGCAACATTTCAACAATATTATATTTTTGTTTTATCAGTATATCTTTGTCTTATTAGTGTATTTAATTGCGCAAAAATTAATAAAAAACAACATTTTTTTAAAATGGGTATTGACATTTGATTTCGCAAGTTCTATAATGTATGGGTAAATGGGTTTCATTGCTTTTTTGGCATGTATTTTTCCCAAAAAATCAGTAACCTTCTACAAAAACTGAATATTTTGCCCAGCAGTGGATAGCTCATTTTGGTGACGCAACCCCTGCAGGGGTTGTTTGCTTTTACTCAAAACAAACGGTTTTTTCATACAGGTTTTTGTTCACAAAATTGTGGACAAGTAAACAAACCTTTTGGCAGTTTTTGGAAAACAACATTGTGCATTTTGGAACGCAAGTTCCAGCAAATATATTATTTTATTTGAAAGCAAAAGCTTTCGAGGAGGAAAAAAACAATGAAGAAAACTCTCAGACTTGCACTCGCTCTTGTTCTTTGCTTGGTAATGGTTTTCGCCCTTACAGCATGCGAAAAGCACGACTGCGAAAAAGACGGTCACGAATTCGTTGAAGGTGTTTGCAAACACTGTGGTGAAGAAGAAGCTCCAGCTGGTGGCGATTTGCCAGAAGGTCTTCCTATCACTGATGGCAAAGTAACATTCTGGCTTACTTTGGTTGACATCGAACTCAAAGAATGGAACTCCATTTGGCTTTGTGGTCCAATGAACTACACAGCTGAAAGCACAGATTTCGGTGCTACTGCTGCTGAAATGACACGTCTTGGCGAAACAAACGTTTATTACGCACAAGTTGACGTTGCAGGCGTAGAAGCTGGTCTTACAGCTGCTGCTAACCCAGGTGAATACCAACTTACACTTGGTTGGAACGCTAACAGTGGTGCTGCTGCTGAAAAGCAAGGCGTTAACTGGTCTTTCAAATTTGACCAAACAACTTCCGGTCTTGACAACCCAAAATGGGCTGATCTCTACACAGCTGGCACAACAAACATCAACCTTGGCGAAGTTAAATTCTCTTGTGGACAACCAGGTGCTCCTGTAAAACTTGACAAAGTTACATTCCAAGTTGAATTTACAACAGCCGTTCCAGAAGGTTGGGTAATCTACATGCCAGGTTCTCACACAGGTTGGAACAACGACATCGGCGACCACATGAGAATGACTCCATCCGAAGACAGAAAGACATGGTCTTTGGAAGTTACTAACATCTACGAAGGTACATACGAATACCAAATCCTTGCTGAAAAAGCAGATGCAGAAGCTCTTACATGGTCTAACCACACAGTAGGCGCTCCAGAAGGTAACGAAACAGTTTCTTTGACAGGTATGGACAATAACCACGTTGTTGCTCTCCGTGGTGAACCAGCATCCTTTGAAGAAGGTCTCTTTGACGCTAAAGCAGTAGCTACAAACGTTACAATCGTTGTTAAATTGGCTACAGCTCTTCCAGAAGGCTGGACAATTTATCTCCCAGGCACAATCACATCTTGGACACCATCTTCTCACGCTATGACTCCATCTGCTGATGGTCTTACATGGACATTTGTACTTGAATCCATCGAAGTTGGTAATTACGAATGTCAAGCTGTTGCTGGTAACACCACAGAAGTAGCTGATGCTTGGACATACAAAGCTCAAGGTCCAAACCTCACACTCACAATCACAGAAGCTGACTCCAATGGCCAAATTATAGTTATCGAAGACGTAACATACGAAATTGGTGAATAATTAGCAATGTCTAACAAACAGATGCTGTGGGGGATTTTTCCCCTCAGCATCTTGTTGTGTTAATTTACTTGTAGCAAAAGGTAAAAATTGTGATCAATTTTTCACTAATTACCTTGCTACACACCAAATTTGAAAACATCA
>JAFTNE010000017.1 GCA_017452035.1 Clostridia bacterium | reverse complement strand
TTGACCAAATTTGGAATAACATTCTTATCGAAGCGTCGTCAAAGGTGCCTGGAGCACTCGCTTACGACCTGTACATCAACTCGTTGCAACCTGTGGGCATCTACCGTGACAGGCTAATTTTGCTTGCCGAAACACGCGCGCACAAAAACATTGTAGAAAACCACTACAAAGATATTTTGAAAAAGTGCACCAATGCTGTTTTCCCATCCATCATTGATGTGGAAATCATTGTAGAGGCTGACCTTGACAACGTTGCAAACGTTCAAAAGGAAGTAGATATACCCGTTAACGCAAACTACGTTACCACCATTGAAGAAAAGGTAAATTTTGTATCGCAATACACCTTTGAAAACTTTGTTGTGGGCAAGAGTAACGAGTTTGCCGGCGCTGTTGCAATGGCTGTTGCCGAAAACCCCGGCACAAAGTACAACCCAGTATTTTTGTGGGGAGGCGTTGGTCTTGGTAAAACGCACTTGATGCACGCAATTGGTAACAGACTGCAACGTAACTACCCCGAAAAGAAAATTATGTACGTTACTTGCGACCAGTTTGTAAACGAGTTCATTGAGTCGTTGCACAACAATCACGACCCCAACGCAATGAAAAATTTCCGTGCAAAGTATCGCAAAGTGGACGTTTTGATGATGGATGACGTACAGTTTTTGGCTAACAAAGAGGGTACTCAAGAGGAAATGTTCCACACCTTCAACGAGTTGTATCTATCTGATAAACAAATCATTTTGAGTAGTGACCGTCCTCCAAAGGAAATCAAAATTGAAGAACGTTTGAAAACTCGTTTTGGCACAGGTATCATTGCCGACATCCAACCACCCGATTTGGAAACAAGAATTGCCATTTTGCAAAAGAAATGCAATGCCAAGGGTTACCGTATCAATTTTAACGTATTGTCCTTTATTGCAGAAAAAATCACAACCAACATCCGTGAGATGGAAGGCATGCTAAACCGTATCATTAGCTACTCTACTTTGGTTGATGGCGACCCCAACGATATGGCAATTGTAAATGATGCAATCAAAGATTACGCCGATGCGACAAGTGATATTATCACGATTGACCACGTTGTAAGCGCGACTTGCGACTACTTTAACGTTACAAAGGAAGCGCTTGTCGGCAAAAAGAAAAACAAGGAAATTGTTGTTCCACGTCAAATTTGCATCTACCTTATTTGCGATATTTTGGGACAAAGCTTGCCACTTGCAAGCATTGGCGAATACTTTGGTGGACGCGACCACACCACCGTTATGCACGCGCGCGACAAAATTAGCGAGGAATGCAAAAACAACGCCGTTATCGCCAGCCAAGTAAAAGATATTAGAGATAAAATTTACAACAGATAACATAAAAATTGAAAGCCACCGACAACTTGGTGGCTTTTGGTTTATATTTTCGAGCAATTACTATTTCTACGGGAGGGGCCCCTCCCCTACAATTTATGTTTTCTAAATACTGATACTACAAATTGATAGTAGCATTTATCTTAAAGATTGCACGTATTAGGCCATTCTATTAACAATGTTAAATGTTTTTGCCTACATCTTAATTATGAGATTACAGCAACAATTTTGTGAAAAATCAACCAGAAAAATGCAATTTCAACCATTGGTTTAGTGATTTTCAACCAATGGTCGCTTTACAACTGTCATACGTAGGTGTAAAATGAGGGTACTTTCGAAAGCAAAAAAACTGCGAGGAAAATATTATGAACAAAACATTTGGCGAAAGAATTGCCGAAAAAAGAAAAAGCAAAGGTTACACACAAGAGCAACTTGCTGAAATGGTGGGGGTATCTGCCCAAGCAGTTAGCAAGTGGGAAAACGATATATCTTGTCCTGACATAATGACACTGCCAACTTTGGCGCAAAAACTTGGTTGTACAGTGGACGAATTGTTAAGTGGCAGACAATCTGCACCACAACCAACAATTGTACCAGAGGAAAATCGCAAACCATTTGAGCAAATGATGCTAAAAATCGTTGTAAACAGTAATGACGGTGACCGTGTAAACGTCAATTTGCCACTGCCATTACTACAAGTATTGTTGAATTCGGGCGTGGACGTGTCGGCGTTTGGTGGCAAGGGTAGCTTGGACAATTTGAATATCGACTGGAACGCCATTATGCTACTTATTGAAAACGGTACTATTGGTAAACTTGTAGAGGTTACGTCAGCTGACGGTGATATTGTGGAAATTGTGGTGGAATAATGAAAATAAGTATAAACTCTAACAATGGAAGTGATACCGTCATAAAGGGCAAAGATATGGTTATACGGATACCCAACTTTTTGGTTTTGAACAATACTGCACTTAACTTTGCAAAAAAGCAAAAGGGTGGACAATACATACCAGATATTCCCAAAGACTTGATGCCAAAGCTACGCAAAGTGATACGCCAAGTAAAAAAGATACACAAAAATTGGGTTTTGGTTGACGTTGCAAGCGCAGACGGCTCATCCGTACAAATAAAGCTGTAAACTATACGTCAACGTTATTTATGGTAAAATGACAATAGCAGTTTATGCACTTTTCATTGGTAATTGTTTATTAACAGCTTTGTTACACCACATATTTATATAAACTTTTCACATTTAGGCATCTTATTTAAAAGTACAATTC
>JAFTNE010000264.1 GCA_017452035.1 Clostridia bacterium | reverse complement strand
ATAGCGACAAAGAACAACTCGCACCCAAAGCAAAACTTTTTGCTTTTATCCTTGACTGAACCGTCCTTTCCGTTTCTTGATCGGTGCTGCCGAAAGGCACAAAACAAAATCTATACAAAAGGAGAAAAGAATATGAAAACAGCTGCATTTTATGGCCGCTACAGTTGTAGCAGTCAAACAGAACAATCTATTGAGGGGCAATTGTCAGTTTGCTCTCAATATGCAAAGAATAACGACATTGTCATTGTAGATACCTACATTGACCGTGCACAAACTGGCACCAACGATAATCGAGCTGAGTTTCAGCGCATGCTAAAAGACTCTGCCACTGCTTCGTGGGACATTTTGCTTGTGTATGCAATCGACAGATTTGGACGTAATGCTATTGAAGTTGCTATCAACAAACAAAAGCTAAAAACAAATGGTAAGGTTCTTATTTCTGCTACACAACGCACATCCGACAACATTGATGGAACCAAAAACTTGGATGGCATTTTGTTGGAAAATGTTTACATAGGCATAGCGGAATACTACTCCGCTGAACTATCTCAAAAAGTGCTACGTGGGCTTCAAGAAAACCTAAAAAAGGGGCTATTCTGTGGTGGAATAGTCCCATACGGCTACAAGGTAATAGATAAAGTTGTACACATTGATGAACCTACAGCAAATGTTGTAAGAGAAATATTTGAGTGGTACTCCAGTGGGAAAAGTATCAACTGGATAATTAATCGCCTACATGGAAAAGGAATTATGCACAAGGGGAAACCTTTTCTGCCGAATTCGATATATGCAATGCTAAAAAACGAAAAATATACTGGAGTGCTCAAAGTAAAAGGCGTTACTTACACCAACATATACCCCGCATTGGTAGACGAGGAAATGTTCAAGCATGTCAAAACTCGCCTTGACCAACGTCATTTTGGCAAGAACCATGTCAAGGTAGATTACTTATTGAAGAATAAACTAGTATGTGGTTACTGCGGCAAACCCATTAGTTCTGAGTGTGGAAAATCTCACACGGGACAAATGAAATACTACTACAAATGCATTGGTCGCAAAAAGTATAAAAACGATTGCGAAAAGAAAACGATGCGCAAAGATGAGTTGGAACAGTTTGTTATTTGTCACATAATTGAAGCCCTAAACGCTCCCGGTATCAAGGATGCAATCGTAGAGAGTATCTATAGTAGACAATTGCAGGAGCAAAAAGCACAAAGTGTACTGCAACTGCTCAACAAAGAACTCAAGCAAGTGCAACAATCTTTGAATAACGTGATGAATGCAATCGAACAAGGAGTTATCACAACTACCACCACAAAAAGACTTAAAGAACTTGAATCAAAACAGCAAGACCTTGAAGAAAAAATCGCAATGGAAAAAGCAAAATCGATACTAATTACAACGAAGGATGAAATACGCAATTTCTACGAAAAAGCCCTACTACTTGAGCCCAAAATGTTAATTGAATATCTTGTTGACAGAATAGAGCTGTTTAACGATGAAGCAATCATCTACTACAAAAACCCACTTAGAACAAGTCCTGACGACAGTCAGGGCTTTTCTTTTTACAACAAAAAGGTAAAAATGCAAGTGTACATGGGCAACAAACTAAAGTTTGAACACATCGACATGCTTGTAAAAATGGTTGTGTAAGCAAACACTTATCTATGTTGTTAGCGCAAAAAAAGACCATATTCATAGAAAATAGCCCAAAAAATAAAAAAATCTCCGTCAAACGGAGATAAAAAAGCGTCTATAACGAAGTTCGTTATAGACACTGTATGGTGGGGAGTACAGGGCTCGAACCTGTGACCCCCTGCTTGTAAGGCAGATGCTCTCCCAACTGAGCT
>JAFTNE010000263.1 GCA_017452035.1 Clostridia bacterium | reverse complement strand
TAATAACAAATTGCGCCATTTTATTAAAAATTATTGCAAAAACCGACAAAAATAGTTAACAAATATTAAATATTTATTTACAAATATTTTAAATAGTGCTAAAATGTAATTAGTGATAGGCCATAAGTAGTAAGCTTGTCACAAAGGAGTTTTTATTATGGTACAAATTTTACCAGTAACAACTAAAAAACAACGTAAACAATTTGTGGAGTTTCCACTAAAACTATACAAGGACAATCCTTACTATGTTCCACCTCTTTATGCTGACGAAATGGCAATGTTCAAGGATGATTTTACCTACAACGATCAGTCAAAATCTGCTTTTTTCTTGGCATATCGCGATGGTGAGGTTGTTGGTCGTATCCACGGCATTTGGCAATTTGCTGCCAACGAAAAGTGGGGCCAATCTCGTGTGCGTTTTACTCGCTTTGAAAGTATCAACGACCAAGAAGTTGCCAATGCACTTTTGTCTGCTGTAGAAGACTGGGGTAAATCCCTTGGCATGAGTGAAATTGTTGGTCCTCTTGGCTACTCGGATATGGAAAGAGAAGGTTTGCTTGTTGAAGGCTTTGATCAACTTGCCACTTTTGAGGAAAATTACAACTTCGACTATTACCAAACACTAATTGAAAACTACGGCTACCAAAAGGACGTAGACTGGACGGGCAACAAGTTGTATCTTCCAAAAGGTGGAATTGATCCCAAAATCAAAACCATTTCCGACAAAATGCTACAAAAGTACAACCTTCACTTTTGTACCGAAACAAACAAGAAAAAATTTCTCAAAAAGTACGTTGATAAAATTTTTGCCATTTGGGAAGATACCTACTCCAAAATTTATGGCACTGTACCATTTAGCAAAAGAGTTATGGAGGGTGTCTACGACCAATTTGTTTTGATGGTAAAGACAAAGTATGTTCCACTCATTTTGGACGAAAACGATAATATCGTATCATTTGGTATTGTGTTCCCCTCCATTGCCAAGGCAGTGCAAAAGTCAGGTGGACGTTTGACAATCCCTTGCTTGTTCCGTTTGCTCAAAGCTATCAACAAGCCAGAAGTTTTGGACGTTGCGTTGATTGGCGTTGTTGACGAATACAAAAACAAGGGCATCAATGCAGCAATTTTGTACAGATTACTCACTTTGATGAAAGATGTTGACCACGCTGAAAGCAATTTGATGTTGGAGCATAACAATCCAATTCAAAACATGCTCAAATACTTTGATGCGCCACAACACAAGCGCCATCGTTGCTACATCAAACAATTAAACAAATAACAATCTACTATTAAAAAGACAGCAGATGTAGCTGTCTTTTTAGGTAGTATAGGTATAAATGAATTAAAATAACACGTTGAATTTACTATGTGTTTACATTTTTGTTATAAAATTCATTTGTAAAATAAAAATTTATTGAAATAAATGATACACAAAAGATTGAGGACGTTATATTATGATAGAAATTAAGCAAGTTTCCTCACGGAAACAGCGAAAACAATTTGTGGAGTTTCCACTTGAACTGTACAAAAGCAATGAAAATTTTGTACCACCCCTATATGCTGATGAAATGGCAATATTCAAAAGCGACTATTTCTACAACGATCAAGCCAAATCGGTATTCTTTTTGGCATATCGTGATGGCAAAGTAGTTGGACGTATTCAAGGAATATTGCAAATAGCAGCTAATGAAAAATGGAACCAAAAACGCGTTAGGTTTACCCGATTTGATGCAATCAATGACCAAGAGGTAGCAGATGCACTTTTGCAAGCCGTAGAAAATTGGGGCAAGTCCTTGCAAATGACGGAGATCGTTGGGCCTTTGGGTTATTCTGACTTGGAAAGAGAAGGTCTGCTTATCGAAGGTTTTGAGCATCTTGCCACATTTGAAGAGCAGTACAACTACCCTTATTACCAAGCTCTTATTGAAAACTACGGTTATCAAAAGGACGTTGATTGGTTAGAACATCAAGTTCGTATGCCAGTTGGTAAAGAGAAGGAGATTGAACGCATCAAGAAGATGAACGCTCGTATGATGGAGAGATATAATCTGCATTTTGGTACAGCTAAAAATACTGCGCAGTTTGTCAAAAAGTATGCTGGCAAAATATTTGACGTGTGGGATGAGGCATACTCAAATATTTATGGTTGTGTTCCCTTTACAGACAAGGTTAAAAAGCAAAT
>JAFTNE010000262.1 GCA_017452035.1 Clostridia bacterium | reverse complement strand
GGATGGTGAGATCGGCAATTTCGATACCATTTGCGTCAAAGTGCTTTTCGCACAATGTACAATCTTTGTGTTGTTTTGTACCTGCGGTTGTGCAAGTTGCAGGAACTTCGTCGTTGAGTTCGCCAAATACGTGAGCGTTTGGATCGCTTGCAAGTTGCAATTTGGAGAACGCATCAACCAATTGCTTGTTGGCATCAAAGTACAAGCCTTTGCATGCATCAACACTACATGTGTAGTACTCTACGTTACCACCTGTTTTGCAAGTTGGTGCAACTGCCTCGTGATATACGTAAGTGTGATCTGCTGCAGGAATTGGTTCTTGAGGAACAAGAGGTTCGCCACATTCAGAGCAGTGCTTACCTTCGGTAAGACCTGGTTTTGTGCAAGTTGGTTCTACGCGAGCATCGGTAACTTCGGTGTGACCTTGAACGTGGTACTTTTCGCTGGTTGTATCTTTGCCACTTGTTTGATTACAAAGTGTGCATTGTTTGTGAGCAGAGTAACCAGATTCTGTGCAGTTGCCAAGTTTTTCTGCAACGTCTTGCCAATTATGGCCATTTACGTTGTCAACCTCAATAACGAGTTCGCCAACAACAACAGGTGTTTTGTTTGCATCAGTATTGAAGTAGCCCTCGCACTCAGTACAACGGTAGTGAGCTTGCATACCAGGGTTGATACAAGTTGCAGGAACCTTGCTTACAGGTGCGCTGTAACTGTGAGGAGCAAGTGTTGTGCCAGTGAAGGTTTCTTCACTCTTTTCACCACAAACTGAGCAGGACTTGTAGTAAGTGCCTGGTGTTGTGCAAGTAGCAGGTGTTTCAATGCAAGCATCAATTTCCTTTTCTACAAAGTTGTGGGCAATTACTGGAATTGTTACGTCTTTCTCGCGAGAGATTTCGGTGTGACATTTTTCGCAGTAAACAACTACGTCTTTGGAGCCAGCAACTGTGCACGTTGCACCTTGTTTAATTTCGTCAACTGGATTGCCTGCGCACTCAGCGTGGTTGAATTTACCTTGGTAGCCACAGCCACAAAGTTGATAGTGGTAATGTTTGCCCTCCAATTCTTCGTGGAGCCATGCGCCTTGACCACTGTGTAGTTCAGCATCAGTTGTGTAGTCGCAGTACTCACACTCAGCACCGTAGTGGTATTGGTCATCGTATGTACTGTTTACCAATTTGTGAGCAGTAGGAACAATTTGCAGTTTTAGTTGTTCGGGTGTTGTTTGTTTTTGATCTTTATCGAAGTAATTACCGCAACCGTCACAGATAAAGTGAGCTGCCATACCAGGAGCAGAGCATGTTGCTGGTACTTCTGGGATAAGTGTACCATAATTGTGACTGATTACAGGTAGTTCCTCTTGAGCTGTTATGATATGTCCACAATCGGAGCATTTCAAGCCGTCTGTCAAACCAGTTGCAGTACAGCTTGGAGCGTAACCAGCAATTACTTCCGCTCTTGTGTGATCGCCTGCATCAAGTTTAACACCACAACCATTGAGACATTCGTGGTAGTGTTGTTTGCCATCTTGTGTTACTGTCCACTCTTGTTCTGGATCGTGGCTTTTGGCAGATATTGTTTGTTGAGCAACAATAACCTTTTCGCAAATGCCACAGTGAGAGCCAGCAGTCAAGCCTGGCTCCGTGCAAGTTGGTTCTACACGAGCATCAGTAACTTCGGTGTGGTTTGCATAGTCAAGTTTTTGGTCGCAACCATTCAAACATACGTGGTAGTGACCTGTTTCGTCAGACGTCCAGTTTGTATCCTTTTGGTGCGCGTTTGCATCCACTGGAAGAAGTAGTTCCTCCCAAGTGGTTGCAACTTTTTCAGAAGTAAAGTAGGTGTTGCAAGCATCACAGTGGTAGTAAGCAGCACGACCAGTAGCTACGCAAGTTGCAGATTGCTTTGCAACAAGTTGGCCGTAGTTGTGACCATCAGACCAGATAGGTTGTTTGCCATCTACTGTTTGGCAAATAGAGCATTGCTTGTGAGCTGTGTAACCGTCTTGTTCGCAAGTTGCAGGTTTACCTTCAACGTCTTGCCAATCGTGTCCGTTTACAGTATCAGCAGGAAGTACAAGCGCATTGTATGTGGTCTTTTGTTTTTC
>JAFTNE010000261.1 GCA_017452035.1 Clostridia bacterium | reverse complement strand
GTAGCTACGCCACAGCCTTTGCAGATGCCTTCTTCGCCAGCAACAACGGGTTTTTTGTTTGCACTGCAAATGCTATCAATAAAGGTTGCGTTGTTTGCAACAATGTTGTCGGTAGGAACGTAAATAACGTCACTCCAAGAACAAGCTTGTGTGGTAACTGCCTCCAAGTCGCTTGTGTCGATAAAGGAAAACGCTCTTGTTTCAATTCCCTTTTGTCCAAGGATTTTTGCAACTTCCGTCACTTGGTACAAACTGTTAGATTCAGCCGAGCAGTACAACAAACCAACTTTTTTTGCCTTGGGGAACAATTCAATAATCATCTCGGCTTGCTTGTCCAGTGGAGCAAGGTCGCTTGTGCCACTAACGTTGCCACCAGCAACACCAGTCCAATCTTTGATGTTCAAAGCAGATGCGTAGTCGGTGATGGAAGTTCCCAAAATGGGGATGTTGCGTGTTGCGCTAACGGCAGATGTCAAACTGGCAGTTGCGTTTGCAAGGATAAGGTCTACGCCTTGCGCAACAAACGTGCTGGTGATTGTTCCACACATGTCTGGGTCGCCGTTGGCGTTTCCTTCTTTAAACACCACCGTGCGCCCTTCTGCCTTCAAAGCTTCGGTTAGGCCGTCCTTGAATCCTTTTGTTGCTGCATCCAATGCTGGGTGCTGAATGAGTTGGCAAATACCAACAGTATACTGTGGTTTGTTGGGATCAATTGTAACGGTTGGTGTACATGCTGCCAAACAGCCAAGTGTTAGAACTGCTACAAGGATGATTGCAATAAGGGTCTTTTTCATAGTGGTTTCCTCCGTAAAAATGTTGTTACAAAAGCAAATATATTTTTCAAACAAAAAAACTCTTTCGACTGCTCGAAAGAGTTTAGTAAAATGCTACAAAATGTGTATTAGTTACAATCTACTTTTTTCCATCGGCAATCGCTACTGTTACATTGTTGTAAAGTAGTAATAGTAGTAGTATGCAACTGCAAAAAAGCGTTGTGTCATGGAAAAAATCCTTTGTTTTTGTAATAATGCAACAAGTATAGACCTTTGACTAAAAATTGTCAACAAAAAAACAGGGGGCAAACAAAAAGAAATTTTGCTCACTTTAAATAACGTCTTCTATTGCGTCAAAGTAGATTTTTACCAGTTGTTGGGCAGACATAAGCTTGGGTACGGGGTAAAGTGGGTTTGCCTCCTTTTCGGCATGTATGGCAAGCTTGGATAGGTACCAACTTTCCAACCCATCGATTTTGAGCCTTTGAGGTATGCCAAGGTCGGCATTGAGTTGTTCAACGGCGCAAATAAATTTGTTTGATGCAACCTCGTTACTATCTGCTGACGTTGCAACACCAACAAGACGTGCCAGTTTTGCCAAGCGTTTGTGTACCGACTTGCCAAAAGCTTTGAGCACATATGGCAACAACACTGCATTTGCCAAACCGTGCGCAACGCCGTACTTACCACCAAGGGCGTGTGCCAGCGCATGAACGTAACCAACGTAGCCACGAGTAAATGCAAGTCCTGCAAGATACGCTGCTTTTTGCATATTTTCGCGCGCTTGCAAGTTTTTACCATTCAAGGTCGCCTCTTTGAGGTTTTCAAAAATGAGCTTTACGGCCTGTTCTGCTTGACGTTTGGTTGCAGGGGTGTTTGCGTGGTTGGTATAAGCCTCCACTGCGTGCGTCAACGCATCCATTCCCGTTGTTGCAGTTAGCATTGGTGGCAAACCTACCGTCAACGTTGGGTCTAAAATTGCATAGTGAGGGATGAGGGAAAAATCGTTGATGGCGTATTTATCGTGCGTTTCGCTGTCGGTAATTACTGCTGCAACGGTACACTCGCTACCAGTACCGGCAGTTGTAGGCACGGCAAAAAATGGTGGGAGCTTTTTGCAAACCTTCAAAAGACCTTTCATTTTGTTGACGCTCTTTTTGGGGCGAACAACACGTGCACCGATAGCCTTGGCACAGTCCATTGCCGAACCACCACCAAATGCAAGGATGCTATCGCAGTTATTTTGTAAATAAACTTCCAGTCCTTGTTCCACTTGGTGCACGGTTGGGTTGGGCATAACGCCATCATACACGGCATATTGCAATACGCCTTGTGCCTTATCGAAAAATGGTTGAAGTGCTTTGCGCTCCAAAGCAGCTTTGTCGCAAACAATAAGTGGACGTTTTGCGCCGTTTTGTTGCATAAAATCTACTGCATTTGCAAAGCTGTTTTCCCCTTGCAAAAGTTTTGGCTCGCGCCAGGGCATAAAGGCCATACCAACGTACAAGCCTGCTTGAAAAACTCTGCACCATACTCTTTTGAAAATGTTCATATCCTTCTCCTCATTGGCAACAAGCACCACTTGTCACCAAAGTATTGTTTGTACCTTCATTATACAACAAAAATGTTGATGTGTAAACATCTTTATTGAGCAACAAAAAAAACACTCTGCCGAACTCGGTAGAGTGTTTTTTGTTTGCTTGTTGTGCAGTTGATTAGTCAGCAACGTATGGAATCAAAGCCATTAGATATTATGGATTGTGTTTTTTATAGCCGTTTCATCAATAAATATAACTTCTTTCACAGAAGCAATCAAAAACGCTTTGCTTTTTAGCGAAAAATTAGCACAGACAACACCGCAATTATTGTTGGTATAAGAATTACCAACAAATATTTTAGCGCTATTCTAAACCCATTTTTTACGCTGAAATTTTTGCAAACAATTATGGTATTCTTAATAATCAAAACAATTCCGGCGATG
>JAFTNE010000260.1 GCA_017452035.1 Clostridia bacterium | reverse complement strand
GATTGTGTCGATACGGCATGGTTGGCCCTTTTCGTCGTACTCTACTGTAACTTGGCTCTTTCCGTCTGGACGGAGGTATGTCAAAAGACCTTCCTTGCGCACAAGTGCAAGTTGTTGGCAAATCTTTTGTGCAAGCATGATAGCCATTGGCATGTACTCGGGAGTTTCGTTGCAAGCGTAACCAAACATCATACCTTGGTCGCCTGCGCCGTAAAGGTCAAGTGTTTCGCCACGGTCACGGTGTTCGGCAGATTTGTCTACACCGAGAGCGATATCGGGAGATTGCTTGTCAAGGCTGATAATAACGCCACAGCTATCGGCATCAAAGCCGTACTTTGCGCGAGTGTAACCAATGTTGCGTACTGTGTTGCGAACAACGTCGGCGTAATCAACAATGGCTGTTGTTGTAATTTGGCCCATTACAAATACTGTGCCTGTGCAAACTACTGTTTCGCAAGCAACACGTGCGTGTGGGTCTTGTGCGAGAATTGCGTCCAAAATAGCATCACTAATTTGGTCGCACATTTTGTCTGGATGGCCTTCGGTAACACTTTCCGAAGTGAAAAATCTGTGTTGGTTGTTCATAGTGACTCCTTTATATGTTGGAAAAATTATTGTTGAAATGATGTTTTTGTGTGTTATTTTGCCGTCAAAAGATATCGGGAGCAAGATGCCTTGCGAACGATAGATTTTTGTATTAGCGTAGCGTTGTGACGAGCAAAAGGCAAGCAAGACGGATATTCTTGTGAAGGAGCATACCTGAAGGGTCTGTGACTGAACAAAATACCTTGGATTGTGCAGAACTTTTGCCGTCAAAAATCAAAAAGATATCGGTAGCAAGGCATAAAAAAATGCCTTGTCGCAAGACAAGACAGCATACTACTTTGATTATTTAGCCGTCCCATCTTTCAGGTTGTCCCTGCGGAATTTAGCACCTTAACACATTCAGGTTGCTGTAACTTCAACGAGTCCGTCTCTCCGTTACTCTTGATAGGTTTATTGTGTCTACATTGTACTACACTTGCACACATTTGTCAATCAAATTGCACACATATATGCAACAGGTGTAGATATGTTCAAGTGCAGATATGCACAAATTTGCAACTGTTACGCCAATAATGAAAAAGTCACCCTTGACGGCTGATAAAATCAATGGTAAAATAATTGCATTGAGGTGAAACTATGTTTAAAAAACTTACAATTGAGCAATACAACGAAATTTTGTCCAGCAAAGCGCCCACTCCCGGTGGTGGAAGCGCATTAGCAATGGTGGGCGCAATGGCATGCTCCCTTTGCCAAATGGCTGTGGAAGTAACTTTGACCAAGGGAGAAAACGAATATCTTTCAAACAGTTTGTCCACATTCAAAAGATGCATTGCCAAACTGCAAGACTTGGCGCAAGAGGACTCCACTGCTTTTGAGAAAATTCTTGTAGTATCACGACAAGTAAAGAGTGGCGAAGTGGAAAAATCTTCCTTGCAAAAGGAATACCACAAATCGGCCCTTGTGCCAATTGAAGTGATGCAAGTATGCAAACGTGCCTTGGACCTTGCCGAAAACACCAAGCCACACCTCTACAAATACGTGGCAAGCGATTGTTACATTGGTGTGGATTTGCTGAAAGTTGTAATCAAAAACAGCTTGCACAACGTGTACGCCAACACTGGGCTTATTGTTGACGAAACCTTGAAACACAGCCTGGAAAAACAAGCCGAAGACGTGGCAAATGGATTGTAAAAACTATCAATAATAAACAAAAAGGACGAGAGTTAAGGGCGTCGCTCTTAGGGATTTTTTAGGAACTATAAAAGGATAGCAAAAAATTTTGCTATCCTTTTCTTTTTGCTTTGCAAAACACACGACTTTCATTTGAAAGTATAGTGTGCTACACTTTTGAAAATCTTCCCACAAAGATTAACAACTCTACAAATTGAAATTTGACTACTTGCTTGAATATGTATATTTTGCAACTAAAGTTTGTTCAATACTATCATCCGTTGTATCTGCAAACAAGGTTCTTTCATAAGTATAATTTTCGTATTCAAGACAAGTTTCTAACATAAAAAGGAATATACCCATATCGATTTTATTGTAATACCGCACTTTATCGGCAGGCATAATTCCTCTCTTACCAAACTTCTTAAATCTGCATACCATCAAGTTGTTGCCTGCATTTTCGACAATCCAAGGTTGTGTATTACAAGCACTTGGAGCAAAACGAACAATCTCCGCAACACCGAGTGTATCACCGCTCCAAATTTCACTTAAAGGCTTTCTCTTTGATTGAAACATATCTTTGCGGAATTTATCTTCGGGCATTTTTGCTATTGAAATCATAATAACAAAATCAAGACCGTTTATCTGCATATTTTGCAGTTTTCCGATACCAAACCACAAAGCACCGATATTCTGTGATGCAAGATATAAATCAATTTGTTCTCCTATATATCCAATATTTCGCAAATATTCGCCCTTTGTTTCGCTGTAAAACAAAATGCAGTATTGTCCACCCCTCTTGCAGGTGGTTTCACTTTCAGGCACAATGCAAATTTCTGTTTTGATTTCAGGGTTGAGTGGTTTTACCGTTTTAATAAAGTCTTTAAGTCCTTGAATTTCGCTATCGGTCAGGGTATCGGTGTTTTTGAATATATGAAAGGATTTTCGTTTGAAAATTTGTTTATAGTAGTCCATATTCGCTCTATCAAATTCTTATTTATCGGTGGGTTTATTATACCATACTTTTGAAAATAATTCAATCATTTCGCAAAAAAATATTGATAAACGATAAAAAACATCGAAAGATTATTGACAAACGATAATTTTTGTGCTAATATATAGTTAATTAAAATAAAGGAGGTTTCATTATGGAAACAAAAAACAAAATTATCAAAACAGCAAAAGTGTGTTACAAAGTAACGAAAGTTCTTTATTTTGTAAGTTGT
>JAFTNE010000259.1 GCA_017452035.1 Clostridia bacterium | reverse complement strand
TTGAAAAAGCGTCATTGTTTATCTTCTTGAACAAGACCTGCTTCAATGGATTGTATCGTGTAAACAAAAAGGGACAATTCAATGTACCAATGGGGGCCTACAAAAATCCAACTATTTGTGACGAGAATAACTTGCGCAACGTTTCAGACGCTTTGCAAAATGTTGAAATTGTTTGTGGCGACTACACCCTTTCAAAAGATTTTATTGACAAAGATACATTTGTTTATCTTGATCCACCATACAGACCAATTTCTTCAACAGCAGGTTTTACTGCATACAACGTAGATTGTTTTGATGATAACGAACAAATACGTCTTGCAAAGTTTATTGATGAAATCAATCTTTGTGGAGCAAAAATCATGTTGAGCAACTCCGACCCTCAAAATATCGATCCAAACGATACTTTCTTTGAGGACCTTTACAAGTCTTACACAATAACAAAGGTTGAAGCAATTAGAGCAATAAACAGCAAAGGCGACAGCCGTGGAAAAATCAAAGAATTGCTTATTTTCAATTAAAGGAGAAAAAATAATGATTAAAAGTGGAAAAGGTGGCGGCAACACACGCACAGGTTTGATTTTTGAAGGTAAAACTGATTTGTCAATTTTCTTAAGACATCAGCCCCATTACGATGTAATAGGATGTGATGTTTTCTATGATGATAAAAAGGTAGCTGAAGTCTACAAACAATATAAATTCTATAACATCTTTCTAAAGAAACTTGGTATAGATTGGACAAAATACATATCAAAACAATTATTACCAGATGACAGTATCTTTGTTTTGCTTAATAATAAGCTATTTATTATTGAATGTAAGCACCAAGAAGTTGCTGGTTCTGTGGATGAAAAATTGCAAACTTGTGATTTTAAGAAAAAACAGTATAAGAAATTGATGGCCACAGCTAATATTGATGTTGAATACATATATCTGCTTGATAATTGGTTCCGTCAAGATAAATATAGAGATGTTTTAAATTATATACATTCGGTAGATTGTGACTACTATTTTGAATACATACCGCTCCAAAGATTAGGACTCCCTGTACCACCTGAACTTATTACCGACTAATATGGCAAAACAAATACCTTTACAACCAGAAAATTTTGAACTAGAAACTAACACAGTTTGGTCTTTTCACAATCGTGGCAAATGGGCAACACACGATGCAAAATATCGCGGTAATTGGTCGCCTTATATTCCACGAAACGTTATTTTGCGATATTCTAATGAGGGCGATACTGTTTTAGACCAATTTGTGGGCGGTGGCACTACAGCTGTGGAAGCAAAGCTAACAGGTAGAAACTTTATTGGCATTGACATCAACCCCGATGCAGTAAAGCTATCTCAAAAAAAGTGCGATTTTGAGTTTGACTCAGATGTGGATATTTCCATTCGCCTTGGCGATGCTCGCAAATTGGACTTGCCTGACGAAAGCGTTGACCTAATTTGCACACATCCACCCTATGCAGATATTATTCAATACAGCAATGGTATTGATGGCGATTTGTCACAACTATCCATCAAGCCATTTTTGATGGAAATTGGCAAAGTTGCCGAAGAAAGCTTTAGGGTTTTGAAAAAAGGCAAGTATTGTGCTATATTGATGGGCGACACTCGCAAAAATGGCATGGTGCAACCTCTTGCATTTGAAACAATGCGCATATTTGAACTTGCAGGATTCAAGGCAAAAGAGATAATCATAAAAGAACAACACAACTGCAAAGCAACAGGTTTTTGGAAAACCAATAGCGTAAAATACAACTTTTTACTACTCGCCCACGAATACCTGTTTATATTCAAAAAGCAATTATAACCTCAACAAACAAAGCGTAAAAAATATAAATCAAAGGCATTGACAAAAGTCGATGCCTTTTCTTGTTGCAAAAACATATCCCGTTGCACAAGTGGACAATACCCCTAAAAATTGGTTTGATACACCAACTGTCTTGCAATTTGTTAGTTAAATTTAATGCGCCATTGACATTTGTAATCAAGTAGTCATGGGATACTTGCACCCTCCTAAATCTTTGCTCGAAATAAATATAGTTGGCAATAGCAAATTGACGCTGCCTTTATCAAAGCATTAGGTAACACTGTTAGGTAATAAAAAATTTTGTTACACTATCGCCAAAATACTTGCTTGCATCGTCAAATTGTAGTACAATAGTTGCAAAGAAAGGAGAAAGGCCATGACAAAATCCGTTTGCACAAATCAATGTAAAAAATTGGTTGCAATGGCTTTTTGTTCCCTTTTTCACTTTGCTTTGTAGACGCTGATTGCTTGTTTCAATCGAGCGTTATTTTTTTATACAAAGTAAAAACCACAACTCGATAAAAAATAATACATATACAAGGAGAACAACTATGGAAAACGTTACAATCATCAACCATCCACTTATGTCTCACAAAGTTGCATTGCTTCGCGACAAAAATACTAACACAAAGCAATTTAGAGAACTTGTTGAAGAAATCGCTACACTTTTGACATACGAGGCTTTCAAAGACATCCCAACTGTACAAATCATGGTAGAAACTCCATTGGAAGTTACTGCACAACAAGTTATTGTAGATAACTCCGTTGCAATTATCCCCATTTTGCGCGCTGGTCTTGGTATGGTAAACGGCGTACACACATTGTTCCCTACTGCTAAGGTTGGTCACATTGGTATGTACCGTGACGAAGAAACTTGCCAACCACAAGAATACTACTGCAAATTGCCACTTCACATTGAAGAAAAGATTTGTATCGTACTTGACCCAATGCTTGCTACTGGTGGTAGCGCTATTGCTGCTGTTAACCTTTTGAAGGCTAAGGGCGTAAAACACATCAAGTGCATGCACATCATTGCAGCACCCGAAGGAATTGAAGCTTTGCACAAAGCTCACCCTGACGTACAAATTTACTGCGCAACACAAGACAGACAATTGAACGATGCAAGCTACATTTTGCCCGGTCTTGGCGATGCTGGCGACAGATTGTTTGGTACAAAATAGGTTGAATTATAGTTATCATAAAAGAATTAATAGTTTTACAAGTAAAAAGGACGAGAAAGTTTTCTCGTCCTTTTTATGGTAAAGTAAATTTATAATTCTTCGACCAAAACTAGTAGATTGGCTGGAGTCGTAATAACATCAATCGTGTATCCATTGTTATCAAAAAACTCTACTTAGAAAGCACTTCCATCATGTTCGCAAACAATAGTGCCTTTTGTTCCTGCAAGAATATTCTCAAAACTCTCTGTTAAAATTACTATGTCTAATTCTTTCATATCTGATCCCACTTTTTGTTAGGATAAACAGTTACCTATTCTCTGGTATCTATCTATCACAAATTTGCATATTCTGGTGTAATTAAGTCCACTATCTCAAAGCTACCATCATTGATTTCGTCAAGACGCGCCTTTAGTTTTCCCACAAGCTCCATCATAACATCCTTTTCTTTAAGTTGTTGTTCTTTATTAAACCAGCAGGCTTGTCCATCTTTATTAAACTCATAATATGAAAAAAACATGTCTTGAATTTTATCATGCAATTGTTGCAGAATCCTATCATCATCTATGATTTTAATTCCTGTTATAGATTTGTGTAATTCAACA
>JAFTNE010000258.1 GCA_017452035.1 Clostridia bacterium | reverse complement strand
GGATAAACCCCTTGATAACCTCAAACAAATTTTGCAAAATTGGCAAAACACAAAGCATTATTGCAATACGTGAGGCAAACAAAACCTTTTCGCCAATGCTCTTGTTGCCAGTATCTAAGCAAATGTTGTTGGAAAACTCAGCGAGATACCCAATACCCACAACCTTGATTACGCACGCAATGGATTGGCTATCAACTTGCGACTGGCTGGAAATATCATAAAAGGTATAAACCACTTGATACAATTGGTCGCTAATGGAAATCAAAATAAGCACACCGATACCAATAGATATAGCAAGAGTGATATCCTTGTTAAACTGCTTGACAACCAAAATGACGGCAACAGCTACTATGGAAACAACAACTATTTGTACTACGCTCATCAGAAGTCAAAAAGGTTTGTAATTGTGTCGTAAAGTTGCGCAACCATATCTAACATGATAACTAACGCAACAATTAGACCAATTACAGAAACAATAATTGATAAATCCTCCTTGCCATACTTTTTGAGAATCATACCAATGATAGCTGTAACGATACCCACAGCACCTATTTTAAAAATAATATCAAAGTTCATAGCTCTCCCAAACTCTATTTTACAACTGTGATTTACATTAGCAAAATTCCAACCATTACTCCAACAAGAATACCCAGCTTTACACAAACAAAACTGTTACGTGATGAGTTGGAAATAAGTGAGTATTCGGCATTGACAAGTTGATAGTAGTAATCCAAATTGTTGATTAACTGTGCAGATGTTGTTGCGCTCAAACTATCAAACAGCGATGCCACAAGAGCCTTTTGCTGTTTGGTCAAAAATGATATGTCCTCGCGCTTAAGCAAATAGTTTGCAAACACTACGCTACTACTTTGTGAAAATTCTTTGTCAAATTCGGCAAGCTCAATTCGCGTTACAGATACATTTGTTTTGAGCAACACAAGGTATTTGGTGAGGTCAGCAAAAAATTGTCCTCGACACTTTTCTCGCTTTTCAAAGTGCTTTCCCACCAAAAAACCACCTAAAATAGAACAAAATAATATTATTATGTTTGTCATAGTAGTATAAATACTCTTGATTTTTGTAATGGTCTGATAAAAAATCGGGTTTTTTGTTTAATAATTCAAATTTTAACACAACAATATTGCCCTACACACTCACAGTGAATCATGTAGTCGAAAAACGAATAATCACCAAAAAACTCTTGTGCTTTTTGCAAATTTTTTGCATGCAAAGTTGAAATTATCTTTACACCTGCACTACTTACGCGTGGCAACCAAGATAAGTCGTCAGCGCAAAGTTCGTCACAAATTATGTAGTTCGGAGAAAGACACCTCAACGCCATTTCTACTCCATTATACTTGCTTGTCCACCTCAGTACATCACAGTTAACCAACGTGTCACTAACGGCTAAGTCTCCACGCTCATCAATTACTACCACAGCACTGTTATGTGAAAGTTGCCGAGCAATATCTCTAAGCAGTGTTGTTTTACCACTTGCTGGAGCACCAAACAAAAGTGCATTGCCACTTCTAACTGCTGATAATATCTCTACATTTGCACACTCAATACAATGTGGCACACGTATGCAAATGCTGGTATACCCCTTAAAGACTTTACCTACCGAGCTATATTCGCCTGCGACACCAAACCTACTACCGTCCGTAAGAGTAAAAAAGCCTTCGGCAAGCATTTGCTCATAAACATAAATAGAGTTGTTGCAGGCCAATCGCACTATTTCGTTGCAAGAAATATCAAGCACCTTGCAATTCTCGCTACTTTTACTAAGTCCTGCATCTACACAATACCACCACTCTCCAGCAATATTTACCCTAACTGTCGAATTGTTTCGCAGCCGAATTTCTCTCACTTGTTTACCTTGTATGCAGTTCACTACCCAGCCTGGCAAGCAGTCCAATAGTTTCATACTTAATTGTATGGGACAAGTTGTTTAGATATGACAGCTAATTGTTGTAATTAGACAGTACAGTCGCCAAGCCTTTGAACTACAATTTAATTACCTTTTATGTAGTCAACCATTTAGCTATTAAATATTGCGCCAATGCAAGAAAAACTTTACTAAAATATAGTCATACTTATCCTAAACTATTTTTACAACAAAAAAAATGACGGCACAACTGTGTCGTCATTTTATAAACAATTACTTAAAACTATTTCGCTCTTTCCATGTATTCGCCTGTACGAGTATCGATACGAATCATATCGCCTTCGTTTACGAACATTGGAACCATAAGTGTGTAACCAGTTTCTACTGTTGCTGGTTTTGTAGCGTTTGTTGCTGTGTTACCAGCTACTGCAGGTTCGCATGTGATAACTTGCAAAACTACAAAGTTTGGTGGTTCAACAGAGAAAGCTTCACCCTTGTAGAACTTGATTGTAGCAACCATGTTCTCCTTCAAGAATTGCAAAGCATCTTCTACTTGAGCTTTTGCAAGAGGAACTTGGTCGTATGTTTCGC
>JAFTNE010000257.1 GCA_017452035.1 Clostridia bacterium | reverse complement strand
AAGTTTTTGCACGTCCTTGGCATCTGCTGGCATTGAGAAAATAAGTTGTCCATACACATGGCCGTCTACAACCTTTGAGTCGGCATAAATAATGGACAATGCAATGTTGCAGTCCTGGATGATGTTTGCAACAATTGGCGTGTCAATTTCGCCATTGAATATCAATTTGAGAACCTTTGAGTTGTCAACGCTAGTGTTGATATGTCCGGAATAAATAATCTTTTTGGAAATATCCGTTTTGGGAAATAGGAAAATATCTTGAGCGCTACCACTTTCAACAATTTGAGCATTATCAATGATAGCTACCTTGGTGCAAATTTGCTCAATTACGTTCATTTGGTGAGAAATCATAATAATTGTCAAGCCTAAATCGCGATTGAGTTGCAATAGAAGGTTTAGAATTTGATTTGTTGTATCAGGGTCGAGTGCTGACGTAGCCTCGTCACAAAGCAAAATTTGTGGGTTAGACATAAGCGCACGCGCTATTGCGACACGTTGACGTTGACCACCGGAAAGCTGTGATGGGTAAGCGTCAAGCTTATCAGCAAGGCCAACAAGTTTCAACAATTCGACAGCTCTATCTTGACAGTTCTTTTCGCCAAACAATTCACCAGACAGCATAACGTTTTTCAAAACTGTACGTTGGTCAAGCAGATTGAATTGTTGGAAAATCATTGCAACTTGTCTGCGATAGTTTCGGTCAAAATTAACAACATCACCATTGAAAAGTATTTGACCTTGGTCAAACTTTTCCAAACCGTTAATACACCTTACAAGTGTAGATTTGCCTGCGCCAGACAAACCCAAAATTCCATAGATATCCCCTTTGGCAACATCCAAACTGACATCCTTTAACACTTGATGTGCGCCAAACTTTTTGCTCAAATTTTCAATTTTAAGAATAATTTGTTCGCTCATATTTTCTCCAATAAAAAACTCGTCCTTGAAAACACTACAAGGACGAGACATAAATCACGTGGTACCAACCTTTTTTCGCCACATACGTGGCCTATTTCGGCTCTAACAAGCCATATTGCTATAACGGGCAAACCCGAAACTCCCTACATTTCGAAAGTTCAACTCAGAGGCCATGTTCGTAAACTTTCCGTTTGCTTCCTCTCACCAAGTGGAAACTCTCTGTATAACTTTCAGTTTACTACTCTTCTCTTCAAAGTTTTTAAATATTATGTTACAATTTTATACATTTTTTATCAGCTTGTCAACAAAACGAGAGCAAAAAATGATAAAAAGTGCAAGATTTTTTACAAAAGAAACTATCACTACTTCTTTCTACATCAATTGATGTATTGATATGTAGACCTAACAATAAACAATTTTACTAAATCAGAGTAGTTGTTGTATCTTCATCAATAGATAGTAAATCATTAACCTTTCGAGAAGGGCATAGCATTGACTTGAAGGACAACTTTGATATTACCAACTTCGTTTGCAGGTATCTTTGTTTAGAAGTCAATTTTACAATTGCAAACACCAACAGCATTAACACCACTGCAATTACTACGCCACAAAGTACACCAGCCGAATCGAGCAACACGTCCTTGAAACTCGGGCCACGATTTGCAGTAAAAATTGGCAATTGGAGTATTTCTGTAAGTCCAGCGACAAACGCACCACTTGCAACTGCAAACAAAGGAGAGAGCTTACGCACACGACCACATAGCAAGAAATACGTTACAGCAAAGCCAAAACCTAACACGGCAAAGGCCGAAAAGTGGCCAAACATTTTGCGAACGAAAGAGTGGAAACTTTCAAAGTTGGACACTTGCACCGTTATTTCCGTTGAGACGCTTGAATCGAGAACGCTAGTTGCACGAATTACAACCCTGCCGATATCTGATGCAACAAGCATGCCATCATCCGTAATGGTAGCTTTGCCCTTGACAACTGACCAAACAACGTTGTCGCAGTCGCGTTCGCCATCAAAAGCAGTGTAGCTGTACTGCTTGTTTGTTACTATACGGTCGTTACCCATAATGGTAAGAGATGTAGGCGATGGCTCTACCACCACAACCTTAAAGGAAGAAACTTTTCCCGTAGCGTATGACGTAATACTAAAAGTAGCCTCACCAGTTGTTAATGCCGTATACTCCTCTCGAGCTACATCAAACAACGTAGTATTAGAGCAATTAATAGAGCAAAACCTTGTATCAAATGTCGCGCCAGATGGCAGAACAACGGAAATGTTTTCCTTGGGGTCAAAGGTGGTATTTGTGTTTATATACATCTCACTTTCGTCAAATACAAATTCCTCGGGCGCAACAAAAGTATCACTTGGAGTAACTTCAATAGTTATATCCTTTGTTTGATTTGTCTTTTGACTAGTAATAGTTACTTTGGCAGTACCAGGCTTGATAGCCACGAAGTAATTTTGACTGTTCATGTATAATACATCAGGATTATGACAAACAACATCAAGTGACGTTATGGAAACAATTTGGTCAAGGGCATTTCTAAAAGCTATGTAAGAGTACGTTCCAGCAGGTACAGAATATTTTGGCTCAGCATTAGCGTTATCAACGTCAAAAGTAGGATAGATATCCGTTATATCCTCTGCTACGATACCGGTACAAATAACTTTGAATGAAGTTTTGATTTTGGGGTTTGACTTTGACTTTGCAGTAATTGTTACCTCTCCGTAGGAAAGGAAGGACAAAACACCCTCCTCGTCTACTGCAACACAATTAGGGTCGGAAGAAATAAATGTTAATTCTTTGCTGGTTGCTTTGCTCGGCGTGTAGGAAAACTCAAGTTTTAGCCTTTCACCAACTGGCAGCGATGCACCATTATTT
>JAFTNE010000256.1 GCA_017452035.1 Clostridia bacterium | reverse complement strand
TCGTTGTTCCTTGCTACTACTACACTCAAAACGAAACCAACACAAACATTGCTGGTATCTACATTTTCAACGACCGTTTGTACATCACAACTCCTAATCAAGAGTTGACCGAAGGTGGCCAAAAGAAAAACAACCAACTTGTTTTGGAAAGCTACAAGCTTGATGGTAGCGACCGTAAGCAACACTTTGTGTTTGCTGGCGAAACTTGGTCTACATCCACAGCAAACTTGGAAATTATGCTTAGCGAAGTTTCTGGCGAAGTTTACGCAATATACGTTTTGGAAACAAACCTTCACTCTGTAAAGGTTAGTGACGGTACAGACAAAGTTATTGCAGAAGAAATCTCCAACGCAAAGATTGATGGCGCAAACAACGTTGTGTTCTACATGGACAAGGACGGTCAAATTTGCCAATTCAATGCTGGTGCAACAGAAGGTAAAGTTTTGGTAGAAAAGAAGGATACCGAAGAATCCAAACTTACTTACACAATTTCTGCAGTTAGCGATGGTTACGTTTACTACACACAAGCTGATGCTAAAAACAGCACAATGGATGGCAAAATTGTTTACTACGCTGGTTTGAATGGTACAAACGTTGCTAACGGTGTTGTTTTGAACGCTATTCCAAAGGGAACATACCTTGGTTGGGGTGCAAAGGCTATCATCGTTGATGAAAAAACACACAATGGCACAACAGCAAAAACTTACACAGTTTACGCAACTTGGGTTGAAGTTGAAAATGGCAAATCAGTAACAAAAACAGAAACTTTGTTTGAATCTCGCTACTCCATCACACTTGACAAGGTAGAAAACGGCAAGTTGTTCTACACCGAAGATGGCGTTACTTACTCCGTTGAACTTGGCACTCAAAACGATGCACAGTTCTACGCAAAGGGTCTTAGTGGTTTTACCACTACAGGTTGGGCTCAAGCTGACGTTGTTGGCAACTATGTATTCACATTGAGTTCCGGTTCTGTTAGCGTTGTTGTTTACGATGACGTTGTTCAAAAGAACTCCACATCTACAAACATCACACTTGTTGCAGAAGTAGAAGAAGAATAGTTTTAGTAATCAAATATCCCAAAAAGCTTTGCAAATTTGCAAGGCTTTTTTCTTTTTTGGTGCAATAAAAACAACTCAAAGTGCAATAATTTAACAAGGGGCTTGCATTTGACGAAATTTAATGGTATTATATAGTTAGATTAAAAAGGAGGACGTTACTATGGATACAGTCAACAGCATAGTTTTGGGCGCATTTGCAATCTTTGTTGTCATAGGCGCAATTTCCGGTTTATCAAAGGGACTGATTCGTACTCTTGTAAAAGTAGCTACTATTGTGATTGCCATAGTGGTAGCATTTTCTATCACGCCAACGTTGCTTGCCAAAGCTTACGAAATAGCTTTGCCATATTTGTATGATTTGTTGGCAAACTTCAACGAGTTGTTTACTGCCTCTCCAACGTTAGAGGCGTATTTGCCAACGTTGGCAACGAGTATTATTTCTCCAGTGGTGTTTATTGCTGTGTTTGCAGTGTGTTTGCTGGTAGTTGCCATTGTGCGCGCCATCTTGAACCTTATCTTGAAGGCAATTTTGCCCAAAAAGAAGGGTATTCTTGGTAGATTGACTGGTCTTGTTGCCGGCGCAGTGGGTGGCGCATTGGTTGCATTGTGTTTTGTGTTCCCCATCACAGGCTACTTTACGGCCGTTCCAAACATCTACGCCAACGTTCAAGAAATTGTATCCACCGAAGAAAAACCTATCGACCCAGCCGTTGAGGAAACCATCATTAACCTTCCCAATGCTCCAAGTGTAAAGTTTGTAAACGACCTTACAAAGGACTACTTTGGCAAGCTTGTTTCCTACAACAATGGTGAGGAAAACGTCTCGGTAATTGATGACCTTACAACGATAACGTCCGTTGTTCCACCTGCGTTGCGTTTTGTCAAGTCGGTAGGGGACGTAAAAACAATGGACGTACAGGCCGTGCGCGATATTGTTGATATCATTGGTGGCAACAAGCAACTACGCACCATCATTGCCGAAATATTGTCTACTGCATCTAAAAATTGGTTGGCAGAAGAGGCCTTTATGGGATTTAACTTGAAGGAAATGTTAGACCCCGATTACAAATTTGCCCTCGACTTTGTGCTTTTGGATTTGTCTGTAACCACCGAGGCAACCATTGTTGCCGACCTCAACAGCCTTGCCGATACAATTGTAACGTTGCAACACATCTATGTTTACGCAGATATGTTGCAGTCGGGTACAGCATCCCTTCAAGAGTTAGAACAAAAGTTGACGGAGGTATTGACCAGTTTGGATGAAGACACAGCCGACTTGTTGCACGACCTTGTTTCTACTGACGTAATGGACGGTATTGGTGTAAAAAATCCCGACCTTGTTGCAGATTTGATTGTGGACGTTGTTTCCAGCGTTGTAGACCATGGCGACCACGAGCAAACAGCCGAAGACGCAGCAGCAATCAACAGCATTATGCACTTTGCAATGGGCGATAGTGCCGTAACGCCAGAGCAAGTTGTGGAGGATA